>JBGTJT010000729.1:0-4146 GCA_041744995.1 Pirellulales bacterium
GGCGGGCGTCCCACCTCGAGCCGACCGCCGACGGCCGCTGGACGGCCGACCTGGGGCCGGCTAATGGTCCAGTCCTGGGGCCGTTCGCCAGCCGCAGCGAAGCCCTGACGGCCGAGGCTGCCTGGCTTACGTCTCATCGGCTTCAGGCGTAGCCGCCGTTTTCTCAACAACCAATCCGGCAACCGGGGAGGAACAATTGGAACCATGACGAATTTGACGCGAGATCGGCCGTTGCCGGTCACTATCCTCGTTCGAGGCCAGCAGTCGAAATGAAAGGGAGAAATGAGCCGTACCGGCGTGGTAGCGGTACCGTTCGCGTGACAGCGAGAGAAGGGCGCGTCGGCCAGGCTGCGAAGATAAGTCCGCGAAAATGAAAATAGCGGGCCAGCCCTGAATCAACCAGGGCTGACCCGCCGAAAATCCGTGCGGCCGCGCCTTTCGCCAATGCGGCTACTCACCACGGCCCCGTCGAGCGATTATTCGCCTGCCGATCCAATTACCGGCACGCCGGAAAGCCGGGTAGTCCCCGAGGAAGGCGCTGTCCGGCGAGCGCTATAAGGCACCCGGCGGAATCTGGCCTGCTCGGGCTGCTTGATGACAGCCCGTCTGGGGCTTGCGACACGGAACCCAATGTTGTTGTTCTCGTTGGTCGGGCTGTTGTTGTTCCGGTTCGACGCGGCCAGGTTGTTCGAGTTGTTGTTCCACGACCCGCCGCGAAGACCACGATTCGACAGCCGTTTTGCTCCCGAACTCCCGTTGTTGCCCCCTCTCCGCTCCGTCTGGTTCAATGCGCCAATACGGCGCAGTAGTAGGCCGGACCAAGCGGCGCGTGCGACATACCATCTTAACCCGCGCAGCCGCCGCGCCGTTCCGGCAGAACTGCCAACCGAACTCGCAAGCTGCCGGAACGGCGCGGCGGTTGTGTTGATTGTGCATGCGTCGCTGCCTTCGCCGCTTGGTCCGGCCTACTGCTCTGTCTCGTTCAATGGGTTAATACGGCGCGGCGCAGCCCGTACGTTTGGGCGTGCGAAACGTGCGCAACCCAGGCGCGGACGCTGGTGGTAACGTCCTTCGCCGCGATGTCTCTGTGACGCACCGCCTCTCGCATGGCCACGTACCGGCGGCGGAAACGCCGTGCCGTTGTCGCGCGCACGCGTACGCGGCCGTTGGAAAATACCACAAAGCCTGCGAAGTCGACGCCGCAGCTTGTCGGCCTCAGCCGATATTTGTCGGGGTGCATTTGCAGCCGCAGTTCCGCTAACTTCTGCTTGACTGCTGCGCCCTGCTGGCGGAGTTCAGTGCGCGACGGGCCAAACAAGATGAAATCGTCGACGTAGCGGACGTAGCCTTTCACCCGCAGATCGTGTTTGACGAAGTGGTCCAGGTCGTTGAGATAGACGTTGGCGAAGAATTGGCTCGTCAGGTTGCCGATGGGCAGGCCGCGGCGGTGGATTTGCACGTCGAGCAGGTCGCCTCCCGGCGGCCACTCCTGGCGGCGGCCGTCCTCGTGCGAGGCGATGATCCCGGCCATCAGCTCCATCAACCGGCGGTCGCCGATCACGCGGGCGAGCAGATTCAACAAAAGCCGATGGTCGATGCTGGGGAAATACTTCTGCACGTCGCACTTCAAGGCGTAATCGTACCGCTGTGAAAACTGGGCGGCGCGGCGCATCGCCGCGTGCGTTCCCTTGCCCGGCAGGCAGGCGAACGAGTCTTCGATAAACCGCGACTCGAACAGCGGCTGGATTACCCGCACGATCGCGTGATGCACCACCCGATCCCGGAATGGCGCGGCGGCGACCACACGTTGCTTCGGCTCGTGTATGGTAAAGTAGTGATAGCTGCCAGGTTGGTACGATCCATCGGCCAGTTCCTCGTGCAGCGCGAAGACTTCCTTTTCCAGATCGGCGAAGAAGGCCGCTCCCGGTTGGCGGAGCCGCTTGCCGCGCAAGGCGTCGCGGGCGGCGGCGAACAGGTTTTCCAGCGACACGACTTGGTCAAACAGGTGTTTGTGCCGGCGCACGGGATGTCCCTTCCTTGGCTATGCTTTGCTTCAGCCAGCCGCCGACCATGCGTCCGCATTCGGTCAGCCCACCGCAGCAGAACAGGTATTGCCGGCCGCTGAGCAGATTGCGGTCCTTCGCCATGCGGACCAGCCAGCGGAGCGATTCGATCTTGCGGTTGGCCTCGGCCAGCAGATCGGTTTTCTGGCGGCTGTAGGCGGCCTCGATCAGCAGTTGCTGAATATCGAGTGCATGATCCGCCAATCGTTGCCCGAAGATGAACCGCTGGTTCTTGGGAAAGGCGTCGACGCGTTCGAGAATCCACTTGGCCAAGTCGTACCACTTGACGAGCACCACCGGCGGTTCCGTCCGCTTGACCATCAATTTGCCCTTATGCAAATTGGAATTTTATATCGAGCCGCTGCGCGGCAAGTTGAAAAGGGAAGAAGGAAAAAGCCAAAGGGTAAAAGGAACAAAGCCTAAAGAGAAGTTTTCCGAAACCGTCTCAGCCACAACGCTAGTCCTGCCAATGAAATCAAACCCAGGGCAATACCACTCGGCTCCGGTATCATGACGGTTTCAGAAAACGGACTTGCGACACGGAACCCAATGACGCTGCTCCCGTTGGTCGGGCTGCTGATGCTCCGGCCCGACGCGGCCAGGCCGCCCGAGTTGGCGTTCCACGACCCGCCGCGAAGACCACGAAGCGATGATGGACTGTTGTTCACTAAATCAAATTCGGTCTCTTCCCATTCCCAGACGTTGCCTCCCATCCCCATGATGCCGAAAGCACTTAGACCGCCCGCGTCGGCGATGTCGGCCGGTCCTTGTGAGGTTGATTGATTGTAAACCGCCGTCTTGTCCGTCGTACCATTGGTGACGGCCGTCGGCACGGTTCCATCGCTTGTAGGATAGTCGCCATACGTTTCGCTCACCGGATCGTAATAGGCCGCCTTGTACCACTCGTCAACGCTGGGCAGAAAGTATTGCGCCTCACTGTTGCGGAACGGGTTTGAAGCGTCGAAGCCCGTGTCGCCCGAGACCCACAGCTCGATATTTACATTCGCGCTATAGCCTCCGTCGCCCGGTTGCGTCGCGAACTTGTAGGCGGGCGAAAACCCTTGGCTCGTATTGAGCCAGTTGACAAACCGTGCCGCCTCGTTCCAGGAAACGCCGGTCGCCGGGCGGTCCGCGCCGTTGCCGCCGAAGCTCGTCATGTCGTTCAGCGTGATCCCCAGCCCACCTTCCGCATTAGCCTTGGTGACCATATCGCGGCTGACTTCGAACTTGCCGATGTTGTAGACGTAACTCACCGCGCCGGCCGGATTGGGGTTGCCGGTCGTATCGGCCGTGTTGCCGGGCGCGCCGATCTCGACGAACTCCATGTTGAATTGGTTGGCCCCGCTGCCAAAGTTGACGATGTCGGCTTGCAGCGAAGATTGAGCACACAACAGCAGGCCGCAGGCGGCGGCGAGAAGGGGTCGGATCATTAGGCGGTACTCCCAGGAATGGCGGTCTCGGTTGGCTTATCGATGGGTCAAGCGAAGCGAGGAGGACGCCCCCCCTCACAGGTGCTTCGCCCCAGCATACCCGGCGAACAAGGGCCGTGCAAGCACTTTCTTCGTTATTTTTGCGGAGAACCGGGGCGGCCACACGTAGGGCGACGTTTTGGCACGGGCGGATAAGCATCCCCAATAACAGCACGAAGCGCAAGTATAAAGCAGCGGAGGGGTTAGCGTTTTTTCCTCGCTCCGATCCCGGCGGTGCCACGTCCGCTGGCTCGCGATGCACTTGCTGCCGTCGACGGCAGCGTCACCAGCAGCCCGGCCGTTGAGGACGCCGCCCGCCTGTGTGCCCGAAAAACCCGGCGAGCGGGAGCGAACTGACTGACTGATATTGTTGGCCCCGCAATGTCCGCGGGGCGGTTGTGATTTTCACGACCGCTCCGCACTGGGGCGGTCGCTTTCTTTGTTTCTTACTCAAGGAGTGAAAGCGATGACGCAGAATGATTTGAATCGTATGGTTTCGCGCGCGACTGGCGAAACCATCACCGAGATCACCCGCCGGGGCTTCAGCTTGGCGATGCCCGAGGAGCCGGCGTACGACCCGGAGCCGAGTCCCTGGCTCGACTGGGACGAGGTCG
>JBGTJT010000730.1:0-5566 GCA_041744995.1 Pirellulales bacterium
AAACCTGGGGCCGCCGGCCCCAGGTTCCTTTCCCAACATTCTTTTGGCTCTGCCATGCCTCAAAAAATCCACCAGTCAATTTCAACCCTTCAAACAACTCACCACTTCAGCAATCTACCCACAGATTCTGGTGAAGACCCAGAATTTTAGCGGCGTGCTGTTGGCGCCCGGCGACTATAGCGCCATCTTCTGGGTACACAACTACTCGAATAACCCGCCTCCACCGCCAGGATTGACGGCCAGCCTGCAGGCCAACGGTGTGGACATCGGTGACCTCTTGACCAATGCCACGATACCGCTGCCGGCGCAAGGCGCATGGATCCAGTGGACGCTCGACTACACGGTGCCGATCGGCGATCCCCGCATCGGCCAGACATTGGGCTTCACCATTGCTGACGTGGCCGGGCAAGGAAACGGGGCGTTCGATTCGCTGGACATCACATTCCAGGCGGTCCCGGAGCCGAGTAGCGTAATCCTGTTCCTCATGGGGATGGCGTTTCTCGGATATCGGGTATATCGTCGCCGTGCCTAATCATTGGCCAGCAGCGGATGTGCCGCAACAAGTCCAGTAGCTAGTGAAAGGGTTCTAATGTGAGAGTGCATCGCCCCCGTGGGTTTACGTTAGTGGAACTGCTGGTCGTAATCGCGATCATCGGCATCCTCATCGGGCTGCTGCTGCCGGCGGTCCAGAGTGCCCGCGAAGCGGCCCGGCGAATCCAGTGCGCCAACCAGCTCAAGCAACTGGGACTGGCGTCGCACAATATCATGTTCGCCAACGAAGTCCTGCCGCCGCTGAGCGTGCAGCAGCAGGTCGGGCAAGTCAATCAGATCGCGGTGGCAGGTCCCTATAAGGGGGCGACGGGGTTTACTGTCTTCAACTTTCTGCTGCCCTACGTCGAACAGGAGAATCTCTACGATGCATCGGTCATGAGCGTCATGACCACCATCAACGGGAAGTACATCCTGAGTCACTCCATCCCGACCTATCTTTGCCCTTCGGAGCCGGCGCCGACCGGCAACGGGTTGTCCCAGGCCACGCACGGCGGAGCTTCCACCTACTGGGCGTATGGGAATTACGCGGCCAACTTCCTCGTGTTTGGCAATCCTAGCGGCAAGACCACGGAAGGAGCGTTTCGCGCCGCGCATTTCCGTGACGGCATGAGCCATACGATCCTCTTTGCGGAGCGCTACGGCACCTGCGGCAGTTCCGGGGACGCGGGCAACGCCTCGACCTTATCCAACCTGTGGGCGGATTCGAACTCTTGCTGGCAACCCGCCTTCGCCATGAATGGCTGTTACCCACCGACCACGCCGTACGAACCGGCTCTGCCGCCGCAGTTCGGCCCCGACTGGCCCACCGAATGCGATCCCTACCGGGCCAGTTCTCCCCACTCCGCGGGCATGAACGTCGCCATGGGCGACGGCAGTGTGCAGTGGATCGCCGCCGGAGTCGACGCGCAAAGCTGGGCCAGCCAATGCGATCCGCGCGACGAAACCACCAGTGGGGCAGGCTTATAATGGGTGAACAAGTGCATCAATCGTTCCGGGCCGCGCGTCCGATCTATATGATGGGGCTTTTGCTAATGCTGGCCTGTTCGGCTTGCTCCAGGCAACCGGCCTTGGAGCTGCCGCCAACGCATGCGGTCCGCGGCACGGTTCACTACGAAGATGGCCAACCGGTCGCCGGAGCGGCGGTGCAGTTTCAGCCCCAGGAGAACCGCGACGTCACGATCAACGGCACAACAGCGGCCGATGGCAGCTTTACGCTGGAGACCTTCGTGATCGGCGACCGCACCCCCGGGGCGACCGCCGGCCGGCACCGCGTCACCATTCTGGAATCCCACCCCACTGAATTCCGGCCGCCGACCATATTGTCTGAGCCTGTTGAAGTACAAACGGGTGAGAATCAGTTCCAGTTCGTCATCAAGCGGACAGATATCAAGCAGCCGCCCCTCTTCGATTGAGTCCTGCTCGATCGCACTTTCACGTCTGGCGAAATACATGTCATAGGCTACGCCGGCACGCTCCCCGACGGATTAAAGGAGATGTTGCGCTTGCTGGAATCCGAGGGCTCCAGAGATCGGGACTGCTTGCCAGAGGACTAGCTGATTAGCCGAGCACAGCCCCGGCGGCGCTTTCTCGGCGCGAACCACTCCCTCGCTTGCCAGCGTCTGGTATTGGTGGCACGATAGTAGTGTCACGGTGAGCGGCACAACGAACCCGCCCGCCGTAGCCGGGGCGGTAGCTCAGTCGGTTAGAGCAGGGGACTCATAATCCCTTGGTCGGGGGTTCGAGTCCCTCCCGCCCTATTTTTCTAGAACCTATCTGAGCCAAATCACTAGTGCCGCTGATTGCCGGGGTTCCACGGCCAGTAGCTGGGCCGACGGCCGCCGAAGTGCCACTCCAGGCCGGCCGTGGCGGTTAGGCTGTTGCGAAAGGCGATCGTATCGCCGCCGAACGTGACGTAGTCGGTAATCTCGGCGCGGAACGCCAAATGCGGGCTGTACCGGTACTTCAGGCCGATGGCCAGCGGCAGTGAAAAGAGCGTTTCCAACTCCATCCCGTCGGCCGCGCCATAGCGATAGTAGGCCACCCCAAGCCCCATCGATGTATAGGGCCGCCATTGCGAATCGCCCCAGGGATAGAACATCACGTTCACATCGAACATGTAAATCTCCGCCGAGGCGGCCGGTCCGAGATCGAACTCGATATTGGTGATCGACGGCGTGGCAAAGGCGAAGCGGGCTTCCCAGCCGGCGAAGTGCGAAGTATCGATCCCCGCACGGACCACGCCGAGCAAGGCGCTGTCGGCCTCGGTCCCGCCGCTAAGATCGCCCCCCCAGATCGCCCCAAGGGCGAAGCTGGTGCTCTGACGCCGGTTGAGCCAGCTTGCCCGTTCCAGCGGAATACCGCGCCCCACATGCCGACCGGTCGGTGCGTGAGAGGTTGCCAGGCAGAGCGGCGTATGCAGGATCCAACCCCATAGCGGACGATAATGCTCGCACCAGTCGGCGTCGTGACGAGCCGGCAGCGGCGACCAGCCGTCCGATTCGGGGCCAAGGCACTCCTCGCAGACTTCGTCGGCGATGATGCCTGGCCGCAATTCAACGTCCATCGCTTCCGGCTCGGGCGCGAACTGGCTCGGCCCGACGGCGGCCTCGGCAGCGGCCGGCGAGACCGTCGCCACGACTGCCGCGAGCAAACCCGCCAGGACGAAGCAGTTCATGTATGGACGATCAAGCAGCATGGTTACGTTCGGACGATCTTCGGATAGTGGATGGCGAAACGGACGATTCTCTGGCGGCGCAGCGAGGAAAATTCGGCGGATTATTCGCACTCGCCGCGAACACGTCAATGCTGACTGATGCATTTCGCGCGGTTCGTGATTTGCTGGCGCTCGCCTAACAGCTTACTCAACCTTGCCGAAGCCGTGTATTTATCACAAGCTACCGAAAGCACCCGTTCGCCATTTCTGTGGTCTCACTCGCTCGGCGGGGGTGGTCGCAAGCGTAACCTCCCACCAGTCAAGTAGTTGACATCGTTGCGCAGGGTAGTTTAAGCTGTTTCTGGACAGAGCAAGACCACATCTCCTGGGATTTTGAGCATTCGCTCCATATCACTCATGTCAACTTCCTGCTTCGTCCATGGCCTGCCGATCAGGCCGCCCAGTCGTTTTGATCGATGCGCCGGGGGGCGGAAGCGGCTGAAATGAAGAGAGATTATCCACTTAGTTTGCTCGCTGCGCGGTATTTTTGAACAATTCGAGCGGCAGGGCACCTCCGGACCAATGGGAACCTTCGATGGCGACGCGGATGGGCGATTTCACCGAGATTCTGATCCGTCGAAAGATCATCACCAGCGACCAGCTCGCCGAAGCGAAGAAGCAGGCCCGGGGCAGCGGCGGCTCGCTGGCCGACAGTCTGATCAAGCTGGCCTACGCCACCGGCGAGGAAGTGATGCGGGCGATCGCCGAGGAGCACAATCTGGATTACATCGAACTCGACGAGGTCGAGATTCCGCCGCATGTGATTGAACTGGTGCCCGAATCGGTCGCCCGCGAGAACGTGATCCTGCCGTACCGCGACGAGGACGACGAGCTGTGGGTGATCTGCAGCGATCCGTTGGACCTCGATACGTTCGAGAAGTTGCGGTTCATCCTCAACCGCAAGATCGAGGTGGCGGTCGCGCCGCGCGAGAACATCCTGGAGGCGATCAACCGCCACTACGGCAACGTCGAGGGGGAAAGCGCCGACTCGATGCTGCAGGAGTTCACCGACACGGCAATCGACTTCACCGAGACCGAATCGCTCGGGGCGGACGACGACGAGATCGTCGACGAGAGCAGCGCCCCGATCATGCGGCTGACGCAGTTGATTATCTCCGAGGCGGTGCAGTTGCGGGCCAGCGACATCCACATCGAGCCGTTCGAGCATCGCATCCGCATTCGTTATCGCATCGACGGCGTGCTGATCGAGCGCGACAGCCCTCCGCGGCGGTTGCTCGGCGCGCTGCTGTCGCGCATCAAGATCATGGGCAAGATGGACATCGCCGAGCGCCGCCGCTGCCAGGACGGCCGCATCAAGGTGACCGTCGGAGAGAAGGAACTCGATCTGCGGGTAAGCATGTTGCCGAGCAACCACGGCCAGTCGTGCGTGATGCGGTTGCTGGACAAAGACAACATCAAGGTCGGCGTTCGCCAGTTGGGACTTTCGGAACGGGACTTCCAATACTTTCTGAATCTGATCAAGCGGCCCAACGGCATCATCTTGGTGACCGGTCCGACCGGTTCCGGCAAGACGACCACGCTGTACGCGGCGCTCAACGAGATGAACCGCCCCGACCGCAAGATCATCACCGCCGAAGATCCGGTGGAGTATTACCTGCCGGGGGTCAATCAGGTGCAGGTGCGGCACGAGATCGGGCTGGACTTCGCGCGGATCATTCGGGCCGTGTTGCGGCAAGCGCCGAACATCATTCTGGTGGGCGAAATGCGCGATCAGGAAACGGCCGAGATGGGCATCCAAGCTTCGCTGACCGGCCACTTGGTGTTCAGCACGCTGCATACCAACGACGCGCCTGGCGCGATCACGCGGCTGGTCGACATGGGCATTCCGCCCTACCTGGTTTCCGGCAGCTTGATGGCGGTGCTCGCTCAGCGACTGGTGCGGGTGATCTGCACCAAGTGCAAGCAGCCGCACCAACCGACCAAGACTATGCTTCAGTCGGCGGGCATCAGCGACGAGGCCGCGGCGGGGGCCACCTTCATGAAGGGCAAGGGCTGCGGCAACTGCCAAGGGAGCGGCTACCGCGGCCGGTTGGGCGTGTTCGAGTTGATGATCATGTCGCCCCGCATTCGGGCGCTGGCGTTCGAGGGGGCGTCGACGCTCGATATTCGCAAGGTGGCCGTCGACGAAGGCATGTCGACCCTCTACGACGACGGCATTCGCAAAGCGATCGGCGGCATCACCACCCTGGAGGAAGTCTTCCGGGTTGCGAAGCGGATGGAGTAAGAATGAGAATTTTTAATGCGGAATGCGGAATGCGGAGTGCGGAATGCGGCGCATGC
>JBGTJT010000731.1:0-10067 GCA_041744995.1 Pirellulales bacterium
GGGGGCAGGGGGCAGGGGGCGGGGGGCGGGGCGGGTTGGAGCTTGTAACAAAACGCGATCAAACATCAGCCGGCAGACGCTAGCCTCCGGTTGGCGCCGAAATACCGGTCGCTAGTTCAGAGCGGCTGTTGCGGTGGGGGAGACCTACAGCGTCAATCCGTTAGATTACAGCCTCTCGCGGAGAAAGGATTCTGCTTCAGACGGCTGAAGTGATGCAAGTCTTAACGGTCAGCGTTCAGAAACCTGAAACCTGAAACCTCACCCCTCAAACCTCAAACCACCCCTACCCAAATATCCCCCACCGCTTCTTCGCCTGTTTGGGCGCAGTGAGTTGCCCCACCACCAGCGGTTCGCTGTGAAACGTTTGGTATCCCAGTTCGACCACCGACCACACAATCACATTTGCACCGAGCCATTCTTCTTGCGGTGTGATGGTGAACCGCGAATCATGTGCGAGCCATTGGTCGCGGGTGATCGTCGTGTCGTAAAGGCTCTCCACGTCGTCGGGGTGCGTGTGCGATTTGGGCGTTTGCCGCGTGAGGAGCAGGCGGCAACTGTTGCCGAAGCGAGGCTCCGGCCACCGCCAGCGAATGGCAACCTTGCCGTCCTCCAGCCAGGCGACGCCCCCTTGCTCCGCCGGCGGCGGTTCGGCGTGGCCGTTGCCTTGGGACTCGTCCGCGGCTGGCACGGGATCCACCGCTTGGGCGGGCAGATCAAGACTCAGCCCGATCGATCTTAGCGGCAGAATCTCCGTCTCGGTCCATTGGCTGATGACCGGTTGATGATGCTTGAACTGTTCGCAAATCTCCCGTAGCAGCGCGTGATCGAAGGTGCGGACGAATTCCGTCTTGCGATTGCCCAGCAGCGCGGCGATCATCCGCTGCCGAGCGGCCAGCCGTTGCTGGGAAGCGTGCTCCTCGACCGCTTGGATGCCCGCTTGCAGGTCGTCGGAAAGCGGATAGTCTTGCAGGAGGCGGTCGGCCAATAGTTGCCGCGCTGCGGCGGCGTCGCGATCTTCGATTGCTTGCCGCAGCCGATCGAGCACCAACCGGCGGCGTTTGGCCACTTCGTACATCGGGCGAACCGGATCGACGTCGAAGCAGCCTTCCAGCAGTGGCTCGTCCCATAAAGCCAGCAGCTCGCGATCGCGGACGTTGGCATTCGCGTGCGCCTGCCGTTGCTGGAGCTTCTCGATCAGTTCGGCGCGGCGCTGGGCCAGGTCCGCCCGCTGGGCGATCTTCTGCGAGACCAGTGTTTCGCCGCCATGCTTTTTCATGTCGCGCCACGCCTTGGCGATTATCAGATCGCTCCGCGGCGGCGTGATTGCCTTCTGGAGCACCTGAAACGCCTTCAGCCGATGCCGAGTCTGCCGCACCCGGTCGTGCATCAACGGGTGATAATCGTCGGGCAAGGCTCGCGACAGCTTGTAGATCGCCTTTTCGTTTTCCAGCGTGGTCGACTTGGCCAGGTTGCGAATCTTCTCAATCTGCCGCAGGCGAATCTTGGCGGCTTCGCACGCGGCGCGATACGCCGCGGCGGCCGGCCAGTCGCCGAATTCCGGTCTCCAGGCGTTGACTAGCTTCGAGTCGTGCGCCATCGTCGGTTTCTCGGGTGCGGTGCTGATCAGCTTCTTGAGGATCGGCAGCGCCCGATGCCGCTCGACGAGCGACTCGACCCGCGGCTTGTACTGCTCGGCCGTGGCATGGCCCCCCAGCGACGCGAGGTACTGCCACGCCCGCACGACCGACTCATCGCTCGACTTGGGATCGTCCAGCAGCTTGCCGACCGCGTCGGCCGCCAATAATCGTTTCATTTCGGTCTTGTAGAGCCGAGCGCTCGGCCGATGGGCGAGCAACGCATGATTGGCGTTCCACAGGCTGCGAAAGGTATCCCACTTGTGGAACTTCATCGAAGTGCCCAGCGCCTCCAGCACCGGGGCCACGTGGGCGGCCACCTTGGCCTGCTGCACCAGCGGTTCGGCGGCAGGGTAGTCGTCGAGCAATTCCGGCACGTAGTACCGCATGATCTCCGACTCGTCGCCGCGGCGAATCGCTTCTTCCAGCGCCTTGCGGCATTGCACGCGACGCTGCGCGTCGGCGGCTTGCTCGCCAAGGTGCGGCGGAACTTGCTCCTCCTCGCTCATGCGGTCCATCAAGGCCACCGCCGTGTCGAAGTCGCGCGCCGCCAGCAATTCCTCCAGCGACAGGCACCACAACAGCACTTCGTCGATGTCGGGCACGTCTTCCAGCGGATATTTGCGCAGCTCGAACAAATAATGCACCAGGTTGCGCACCTGTTGATCCGGCAGACTCAGCAGTTCGTTGTAGAGCGGCGACTGCTGCGGGTTCTGGAAATCCTCCTTGCGGAACAGCATCTTGTCGTAGCCCGGCTCGTCGACGTATTTGGTCCACAGCCAAGGGGCGACCGACAGCGACTTGAGCACGACGTAGATCAACAACGCCGAGTAATTATCCAGCCCGGCGAACATCTTGGTCTCGGCGTTGCGGCCCGGGTGTTGATACGGCTCCAGGCCGATCTCCGGATTGCGGATGCCAAGCAGCTCCGGCACGCACATGCAGTCGTAGTCGACCAGTTTGAAATGCCCCTCCTCGCTGACCAGGATGTTGCCGTGCTGCAGGTCGCCATGGACGATGCCGTTGCGGCGCATGGCGCGGACCAACTGCAGCCACGCCTCGGCGCCAATGGCTAGGGCTTCCTTGTAGTCCTCGCGGCAGCGGTCGCGGCACCAGTCGAACAGCGTCACGCCCGGCACCCACTCCATGGTCAGCAGCGGATACATTTTGCCGTCGCCGGCGCTGCGGATGCCCCGTTCGTCGTACTCGAACCCGACCAGTCCATGCACCCGCAAGTTTTCCAGATAGTGCGAGATGGCCTGATAATGGGTCAGCCGCTCGTCCTGGCGGCGGTTGAAGACGCGAATGGCGAACGAGCGGTTGTCCTTGCCGTAGCCGCGGTAGACGGTGGCGAAGTTGCCGCTCCGCGGCTTGGGCTGGCCGAAATTGTCGACCTCGACGGTGCATTCCTTCAGCACCGGATCGCGAAACGCCAATTGGGGCCGCTGCAGCAGGCGGCTAAAATCGGAGGTGAGGGGCCAGGTGGACATAAGCGGTTATAGATATTACCACGGCCGCCAGGCCGACTGGTTGGATGAATTGGGCTGGGGTTTGAGACGACGCCCCAAGTCTATTGTACTTACTGAAACGCCGCTTGACGACGCTGCTCCTGCGCCTTCGCGGCAAATGGTCGATCCCGCAGTCGGCAGGCGCAGGGCGGCTGCCGGATAATCGATCATTCTTCCGCAGGCAGGACCTCTCGAACTGAGAAGAAGTCCCGATCAAGTTGCGGCCCCAACACGCGAAGTACGTCTCGTGTGACGTATGTGCCGTAATGCCAAACAATTGGAAACTGGTGCAACATTTCATCGGACGTGTAAAACGGCTCCTCGTCCACCGGCTCGAAGGCGGTAGGAAGATACTTTTGGCAGTTGTCAAAGCTGTCCCGAATATCTTGTAATCTCGGCGCAAGAACCTCGAAGTGGGTCGGCACGGGTTCGAACTTCTTGCGATTGTCCGGAGCACTTCGCAAGTAGAGCGACGGGTCGAGGGGAGCTTGTTCAGTGCAGTACCACGACATATCTCCCTTTCGGCATTCCATGTCGATTAAACGCTCAAAATTAACCGCGAGAAGGCCAAAGCCACTGAAGTTGCGAAGCGACTCTGCAATCTCTTCGTTGACGACCAAGCCTATTTGGGGCACGAAGATGGGCGGAATAGCATTCCCAGGTCTGACGATCGAAAGCGGGCACTTCGAACCTTCTCCATGGCCGTACCACTCTGGTGTGTGTTTCCTAGTGCCAGGCCGCTCCGCTTCGCCGTGAAACATCTTGTAGTGGAACGAACTAATCTGATCAGTGTCACCGAAAAACGTCACTTCGTCGATCTTGTAGACATCAGTCATCACGGTACGCTTCTCCGCATCCTACCTATTTTGTGAACGCTTGCGCAAGCTGTTGCTGCGTCTTACGAATGGCACCATGCATCATCTGATTGCGCCGTCCTGCTTCGCCATCGGTCGAATAGCGAAGCCCATTCCACGCCAGGTAGCAACGATAGTACTGGTTGAAGTCGAAATCTATCACGCGATCACTGCCCAAACGGAATTCACGTATGTCGACGTCCGAGGCGAGAAATCCGCTGTCGGCTGGCAAATTGCTCATTACCTGCTGGCGAATGGCGTCCTCGTTGAATTGGTACTCTTCGGGAAGTATGACATATGTTTTCGCACCGCTAAACAACACGACCGTCGGTCCCGGCAAGGCACTCTGTTTTCGGACGACGCCGCGATGTAATGCGGTGACGATCGCCAACAGAATGGCACAGATCGCGATAGTGACGAAGCACGTTCTGAGCGAATACCTTAGAATGCTGCGCATGTTGATCGCCGCCTCGTGGATATCTCACATATTCGTCAAATCATCCTCGCCACCACTGCCGAGCAAGGCGTCGAGCGCCGCCGACAGCGGCGCGGCGTGTTCCAGATCGGGGGCGTAGATCCGGCAGATCCGGTAACTGACCGGCAGCCGCTCGAACAACTGGTTGTCGGTCAAGGGGCGGATGCGGTCCTGCGACGTGTCGTACAGAAAATTCATCCCTGCCGACGCCCGCATCTTGAGCGGACGGTGCGTCTGGTGCTGGATGTCGACCCGCAACGGCGCCGCGCGCAGTTCCGCCGGCAGCTCCGCGCGGATCGCTTGCTCGGCCAGTTGCGCCGACTTGAACACCGAACTACCGCTGGAGTCTCGCTCCTGGTAGACCAGGTGCCGCTCGCAGACCATCTGCCAGGCGATCTTGCGATCGAGCAGATCGCGCCACCGCAGGCCCAGTTCCCGCCGGCGCGGCTCGTCGCTGGTGTGCCACCGTGAGACGTCGACCAGCAGCGACCATTCGGTGAACTGGCGATACGCCTCCAGATGCTCCAGCGGATTGCCAGGGAACAGCAGGTCGCCGCCGTCGTCGAACAGGTCGGCCAACATCAGATCGATCGCCTGGACGGTGCGATGGAAGTAGATGGTGCGAAACAATTCCGCCCGCATGCTCATGAAGCTCATCAGCGCGCCCATGCCGCGGTCGTGGATGGTGAGACCGGCCTCGGTAAAAAAGCTGTAATGCAGCAGACGGTCGAGATCGAACGCCCGGGCGTTGTAACCGCTCATGAAGGCGTCGCGGAGTACGAAGTCCATATTGTCGATGGTGTAAATGCCGCAGAACAGGCTCCGCAGCAACAGCAGCCACCGCGGCCAGTGGGCGTCTTCTTCCGGCCGCGGCCGAGTTATGAGCATCGTGATCTGTTCGGGATCGAGCCGCTCGTCGTCTCGCATCTGCCCGCGGGGGTTGCGGCGCACGCCCCGCAGCGGTTCGGCCAGTTCGTGGCGAATGATGTGGCTGCCGAGTGTCTCGTGCGTGAGGCCGTACTTCTTGAGGAACTTGTCGTCCAGGAAATGACCAAATGGCCCGTGGCCGACGTCGTGCAGCAGGCCGGCCATGCGGACCAAGGTTTCGACGTAGGCGCGGCTGGGACAGTCGGGACAGACCTCGCGGAGGCTGTCGTAGAAGGCCGCCACTGCGCGACTCCCCAAGTGCATCACCCCCAACACATGCTGAAAGCGGGTATGCTCCGCCGTGGGAAACACCCACCAGGCGGTTTGAAGCTGGTGAATCTGCCGCAACCGCTGGACCCAGGGGTTGTCGATAATCTCCCGCTCGGAGACCTCGCCCTGTGGCAGTCCCTTGGGGGACACGAAGGGGATATATCCGTGGATGGGGCAATGGCTGAGACTCTCGCTGCGATAGTCCTTCATGGAAAATTCCGCTGAATTCTGGAATGGTTTGGCCGATGTTTAGGGTGCAATTGCCAACAATCCCCCTATTCCGCTCGACTGCTGGCCCAGCCAGCCTTGATCTAAACCGCCAAGAGTCCGTATCTTAAGTAATAAGCAAAGCCGCTCTAGCGGCCCGGCGGCGGTTTCCGTACATTTCTTCCCCGAAAGCTAATTCACGGCTCGCGACGCGGGTCGCCGACTCCAACATACAATTTCTCGTTCTTCATCGCGACCGTGCTGGTGCGCCTCCGTTTGGCGGAAGCGGCTCGCGCGGCGGCGGACATAGGAGTTTCACAAGTGCATATTCTCGATCGGTTTCGTTGCGGGATCGTCTCTTTTGTCCTCGTTTCCACTGCGGCGTCGATTGCCGCGGCACAAAAGCCGAGCGACGAACTGCTGCCTGAGACCACCAAGGGCTACATTTCGATTCCCTCCGGCGAGGCGCTGGAGACGCAGTTCAACAAGACCCAACTGGGCGAACTGACGCGCGATGCGCAAATGAAACCGTTCGCCGACGACCTGAAGGCGCAAATCCGGCAGCGGATGGCGGCCGACAGCACGATCGGCGTATTGTGGGACAATCTCCGCGGCGTACCGACTGGCGAAGTGGCAATGGCCACCTTCAAGCCGACGGCAACCACGGCGGGCACGGCTTTGATCGCCGTGGTAAAGGGGAATGAGGAACAAGCGAAGACCGCGCTCGATAAAGTCGACGCGAATCTCAGGCTGAAGCGCGCCAAGCTCAACCGGGTCAAGGTCGGCGAAATCACGATGACCGTCTACGACGTTCCAGCCCCGCCGGCCGGCGGCAAGGCAGAGACCGCGGTCTTTTTCATTCACGACGGACAGTTGATCGGCGTCGATCACCGCGCAGAGGCAGAAGCGATCGCTCGGCGGATGGCGGGCCAGGCGAACGACTCGCTTTCGTCCTGGGGGGTTTACCAGAAGGTTCGCGCCCGGATCGATCAGGACGCCGGCGCTCTCGCGCCCGAGGTAAAGTGGTTCATCGAGCCGTTCGGCTACGTGGAAGCGATGCGGATCATCAGCCCCCAGGAAGAGAAGCGGGGCAAAGACATGCTCAAGACGCTCAAGAACCAGGGTTTTACGGCCATTCAGGGCTTTGGCGGCAACGTGAACTTCGCCGTGGAAGGGGGCCGCGATATTTTGCATCGCACCTTCATCTATGCCCCGGCCGTGGACCGCGACGCCGATGACGACAACCAGGACAAGTACGATCTGGCCGCGCGGATGATGAGCTTTCCCAACAACCCGATGCACGACCCGCCGAACTGGGTACCGCGCGACCTGGCGACCTATACCAGCGGATACGTCGAGCTGGCAAACGCGTTTGAAGCGTCCAGAACGCTGGTCAACGAGTTGGCCGACGCGGAGGTCTTTGAAGATGTGATCGACGGCCTGAAGAACGATCCGAACGGGCCGCGGATCGACGTCCGCGAGGAATTACTGGCGCATCTCGACAACCGCCTGGTGATGATCACCGACAATATCGTTCCCATTACGCCCGAAAGTGAACGGGTCTTGATTGGCGCGAAAGTGAAGGATACGGCCGCCGTCCGTGAAGGGGTGCGCAAGTTGATGGCCAACGACGCGTCGGTCCGTCGCCGCGAATACAACGGCCACATTATTTGGGAAGTGGTCGAGGGAGAAGCGGACCTGCCGGAAGTGAACGTCGAAGGCTTCGGCTTCGATCCCCTGGAGAACACCGCCGAGGAGGAAGAGGAACCGAAGCCCAAGATGTTCCCGCACGCCACCGTCACGGTGATCGACGGCTGGGTGCTGCTTGGATCGCACATGGACGTGATGCACCGCATCCTCGATACGGTCGACAACAACGCCCCGACGCTGGCGGCGGCGGTCGACTATCAACTGGTCCGCGCCGAGGCGAAGAAGCTCGGCGAGGGGAACAACTCGTGCCAAACTTTTTCGCGCACCGACGAGGAATACCGCGGCACCTACGAACTGCTCAAGAGCGGCAAGATGCCCAAGTCGCAATCGTTACTGGGCAAGGCGCTAAACAACGTCTTCAGCACCGATGAAAAGCCCGGCGAGGAACGCAAGCAGCGGCTCGACGCCACGAAGTTGCCCCCCTACGAGGTAACGCGGCGTTATCTTGGCCCCGGCGGAGTGTGGGTCGTCAGCGAGGACGAAGGCTGGATGGTGACCGGCATTCTGCTGCCCAAACAGTTGCCCGTGGCGAACTTGAAGCTAGGCAAGGGGAATTGATTTGGACCGACTGGGTAAATGAGTAAGCCTGGCAACCGGCTTACTGAGAATATTTCGATCCAATAACACGTTATTTTGCTGCCTTTCATGCGTGCCGAATTGTATTAGATCACTGACGCACCACACGGACGATTGGCCACAATGCCTCGTCCGCGTGCTGGTGATTGGCTCGCCGATGAACTGAAGTCAATGCAATCTCTTGGCGTCGATACCGTCGTCTCGCTTCTCACCGATGATGAAATCGCCGAACTTGACCTTCGGCACGAACCAGCGATTTGCCAAGACATTGGAATAACATTCATCTCGTATGCGATCGCCGATCGTGATGTCCCAACAGCGGTCGATGACTTCCTCGCATTCGCAAATCATCTTCATGACTATCTGCGCAACGATCGAGGCGTCGCGATTCACTGTCGTATGGGCATCGGTCGGTCTTCACTTCTGGCGGCATGTCTGCTCGTAAAATCGGGGCTATCTGCGGCTGATGCCTTCGCTTCCATCTCTCGTGCTCGCGGCATTGACGTTCCTGATACCAACGATCAAATTGAATGGGTCGAATCAATAACGGGTCGTCTCCAAAATGGGGCGACCGCAAAATAACAAATCGGTGAACGGGAGGGCTCGGCAAAGTTGGTCCTGAAGTCAAGTCTTCTCCTCACCCCCGTTACCTTATCGGTTCGCCGACAGAGGAGCGTGCATTGAACAAATGGCCCGAAGTTCGCGACGAGTTTTTCGCGTGGCTGCGAGCTTTTCCGTTACAGACTAACATCGGGAAGCCCGGCGATTCTCCTGAATTCATCGGCCCGACCGACACCCCGGTTTACCTCGACGTGCCTTTCTGGTCCGAACGAACGCACGAAGCCGAGGCCCGCGCCCGGAGGCACCTGACAGACGCGGAGATCGATGGCATCATCGATGAAGTGGCGGCGGTCATTGACGAGAATCTGTTGCGGTTCGATCCTCTCGTTGCTTACTACGTCCGGTTCTTCCCTGACGGTGATCCTGGCCGCATTGAAGATGGGCGCGAGGCCGCCCACAGCGTAAAGCGCGATCTCGCGTGGGCAGCAACGGAGCGGGCAATCGGCGACCCAGCGTTCTTCTCTGGCTTGCTAGCGTGGTATGATCAAGGGCGTTGGCCGGTCGGATGGGCGGGCAATTACCCGGCGGGACACGTGCGAGTTCTCTAGTGACCATGCAGTCGCAACGGCGAACCAGTCGCTGCACCCGACTCTGGCCGCACTACAGTTTTTCGGAGTATTCTATCTTACCAGCGGCCGCCGCGGGTGAGCTTGGCCGTTACCCGATGAATCGGCGTTGGTCGACGCACCCGTATCCGCCTGTTAAACTGTAAGAGTAGAAACCGTTCTGAACGAGGAATCCCGATGAACATCGAAACGTTTATCGACACGCTTAACCCTGAGCAGCAGCAGACCGCCCTCGACCTGCTCTGGCAGCGACTGTCAGCCGACCCGCAATCCTTGCCATCTCCCGCGTGGCATGCTGAAGTGCTCGCTCATCGCGAGGCGAATCCCAGTGACAAGCCCAAAATGTCGGTCTCTGATGCGAAGATTGAAGTGAAACGGATGGTCGATGAACGTCGCAGTTCTCGATGAAGCCCGCTTGGATATTGCCGACGGGGTTGCCTTTTACGACCGTCAAAGTGACGGAGCCGGCGACTACTTTTTTGAGCGAATCTTCGACGATATTGACGCGTTGAAAGATACCGCAGGCATTCACGAACTCCACCTTGGATATCACCGCAAGATTGCTTCTCGACATCCGTATTTGATTTGGGTGTAACCGGCGTTGCGCTATGCAGCGAGTTGCCATGTAAGTTGTTGGAGTATGCGGCGTTCGGGATAAAGTCGGTTAGTTTCGTTTTGGATTCGATGGGTTTGAAATGCAGGCCATTGATCGTTGATGG
>JBGTJT010000732.1:0-11326 GCA_041744995.1 Pirellulales bacterium
CACCTCGCGGGTGTTGATGGCGTATCGCGATCTGCGGCAGTTCGATTCGCCCGCGGCCCGACGCGGGATCGCCTGGCTGTGCGACGCCCAGAACGGCGACGGAGGTTGGGGAGCGCCGTTGCCGTTGGTAGCGAAGAAAAAAGGGCATCCGCCGCAGCCTCGGTTTGTTTCCTCGGTGGAGGAAACAGCGCTGGCGGTCGAGGCGCTGCTGGGTGTTCCGGAGGCGGAAGCCCCGGCGAAGCTGCAAACCGTTCTCAGCAAAGGACTTCAGTGGCTATGTGACACAGTTGAGGCAAATCAGCACGGTAACTGCTCGCCGATCGGCTTCTACTTTGCTAAACTATGGTACTATGAAAAATTGTATCCGTTGATCTTTAGCACCGCCGCGCTCGGCACGGCCATCGAGCGGCTGCGGCGCGAAGAACAGGCACAGCTCTCGCCCGCCATGGCGGGTCGGCGCGAGAACCGGCGAACCAGCCCCACCACCGCTCCTTCCGCTCGAACCTAAGAGAGAACACCTTGGCATCTGCATCGACTGACCGAGCCACGGCGCTGCTTGCCGATGCGCCCGCGCCTGCCACTTCCGCGGCGTCTGCGCGTAAGCGTCGCCGTAGTACCAGCCATTTGAAGCTCGTGCCGGCGGATCGCGAGCTTCGCGAGAGTCTGCGGCAACGGTGCATTGAAACGGCCGACAAGATGGACAAGTCGCTGCCCCCCAGCAAGGACGAACTGGAGCAGATCGCCCGCGGCATCCTGCGGGAGGCGGACCAGCCGGAAGGGTACGTCGGCTGGATGATGGTGGTGTTTATCAGCGAGTTCTGGCGCGATCAGGTGTCGGCGGTGCCTCCGGCGCGGCGGCTGTTGCTGCTGCCGCACTGCCTGAAGCACGCCGAGGGCTGCCCCGCCGACTACGACGAATTCGGCCTCGATTGCCGGCAATGCGGGGCGTGCAGCATCGCCGATTTCCGCACCGTGGCCGAGGAGATGGGCTACAAGGTGTTGGTGGCCGAAGGTTCGCCGATTGTGATGAAGATCATTGTCAGCGGCTATATCGACGCGATAGTCGGGGTGGCCTGCCTCAATGTGCTGGAGAAGGCGATCGACAAGATCTTGCTGGCCGGCATCCCCTGCATGGCGGTGCCGCTGCTGTCGAGCGACTGCCGCAACACATCGGTCGACGAGTCGTGGGTCGACGAAATGATCCACGTGCAATACAAAAAGCCGCAGCAGCAGACGCGCAGTTACATGCATCTGATGCGGGCCGCCAGCGGCATGTTCGAGCCAGAAGAACTCGATCGGCTCGCGCCCCGGATCCGCGGCGGCAAGCGACTGGCGGAACTGAACGGCGAGGGACTAGCAGGGCTCGATCCGATCGCCAGCACCGAGGCGATCGCCTACGACTTCTTGGCTCGCGGCGGCAAGCATTCGCGGCCTTTCATTACGCTGGCCGTCCACGACGCCTTGACCGGCGGCAGCGGCACATTGGCCGACGGCGCAGCGCATTGCGAGCAACTGCCCGACGCCGTGCGGCGGGCCGCGCTGTCGATCGAGACGTTCCACAAGGCTTCCTTAGTCCACGACGACATCGAGGACGACGATGCATATCGCTACGGCGCGACCACGGTGCATCGCAAGTTCGGCGCGCCGACGGCGATCAACGTGGGAGACTACATGATCGGGCTGGGCTACCGCCTAGTCAGTCGCGAGATCGAGTCGCTGGGAGCGGCCGTGGCGGCCGACATTCTGGAAGTGCTGGCCGACGCCCACATGCGGCTCTCCGAAGGCCAAGGCGCCGAATTGACCTGGCGCGACACCCGACGTCGCGAGCTGACTCCGTTGGACGCCTTGAAAATTTACGCGTTGAAAACCGCCCCCGCCTTCGAGGCCGCCGCGATGACGGGCATACGACTGGCCGGGGAACTGGCACCGTACCGACAAGCGGTGGGGCAGTTCGCACGGCACTTGGGCGTAGCCTTTCAGATACTCAACGACCTGAAGGATTGGCAGGGGGACGACAACAATAAACTGGCCGCTGGCGGCGATGTGCTGGGCGGACGCCCCACGCTGCTGTGGGCGCTTGCGTTGGAGGCATTGAACACGGCCGACCGCGCCGAATTGTTGGCCCTGGCCGAGTCGGGCGAGCAATCGCCGCGAACGATCCAACGGGTCCGCGAACTGTATCAGGCGGCCGACGTCTTCGAGAAAGCGCGGCGCCTGGTCGACAAATACCAGCAGCGGGCCGAGAGCGTGGCCGATGAACTGGAGCCTGACGAGCTGCGCCGGCTGTTCTACTACTTGATCGACACCGTACTCGACCGCAACGAAAGCGAACCGGAACCAAAAGATCTGGTGGCCATGACGCTGGAAGTCTAACCCCCAGCACCAACCTCAAGCCTCAAGCCTCAAGCCTCCCCAATGAGCGCCGCCGACGCCAAGCCCGACCTGGAACAGTTGATCGGACTGTTCTACGAATCCGAGGCCGCCTTGGGCAGCTTCCGGGAAGTTGCTCCCGAATCGCTGCCGCGGCAATATCACAGCCTGCTCTGCCATGAGGAGCACATGACCGTGGCAATGGAGGCTTTTCATGAAAGCCTCGTCGGCGTGGAGGTACTGGACACCCAGACCACTGCGACGCATTACAGCCGCAAGATTTTGCTGCGTCGGCAGATCGACAATCGGGTCGTGCAGTTCGGCATCCCCCGGATCGACTTGCGGTGCCTGACCGATGAGATTCGCGCGGAAGTGGAAGCCCAGCGGCGACCGCTGGGCCGCATCCTGGTGCGGAATAATATCTTGAGGACAATTCACCTCGACGCCTTGTGGCGGGTGACCCCCGGCGAGGAACTTTGCCGGCTGCTGGAAATCGATCACCCGATCGAGACGTATGGACGCACGGCCGTCATCGACCTCGACGGCGAGCCGGCAATTGAACTGTTAGAAATCGTAGCGCCGCTGGAAACATTCGAATAAGACGCCTCAACCCTGAAACCTAAAACCTGAAACCTGAAACCTCAAGCCTCAAGCCTCAAGCCTCCCCCATGAACGATCATTACGACTGCATCGTGCTCGGCGGCGGGCCGGCTGGTAGTACCGCCGCCACGATCGTTGCCGAAGCGGGCTTCTCCACGTTGCTGCTGGAGCGGGAGAAGATGCCGCGGTTTCACATCGGCGAAAGCCTGATGCCGGAGACCTATTGGGTGTTCAAGCGGCTCGGCATGCTGGAGAAGCTGCAGTCGAGTTGCTTCACCAAGAAGTATTCCGTGCAGTTCGTCAACAGCAACGGCCGCGAATCGCAGCCGTTCTTCTTCGACCAGCACGATCCCCGCGAGTGCTCGCAAACCTGGCAGGTCCGCCGCAGTGACTTCGACCAGATGCTGTTCGACAACGCCGCCGAAAAAGGGGCCGAGTGCCATGACGCGACCCGGGTGCTGGAGGTGCTGTTCGACGAAGCAAACCCCGACAAGGCGGTGGGCGTCAAACTGCAAACAGTTGGCGGCGTGACGAAGCAAGTCGGCGCGAGGGTGGTGGTCGACGCCACCGGCCAGCAGTCGTTGATCGCCACCCGGCTGGGGATTCGACACCATGATCCGGACCTGCGCAAGTCGGCGATTTGGACCTACTATCGCGGCGCCGAGCGGGTGGAAGGCCCCAACGGCGGCGCCACCCTGGTTCTGCACACCGAGCAGAAGGATTCCTGGTTCTGGTACATTCCGCTGGAGGACGACGTGACCAGTGTCGGGGTGGTGGGGGACCAGAGTTATTTGCTCAAGGGGCAAAGCAAGCCCGAGGAGGTGTTTGAGCAGCAACTGGCGATTTGCCCCGCCATGCAGCGGCGACTGGAGGGTGCCGAGCGAGTCGACAAGCATTACGTTGCCAAGGAGTTTACCTACAAGGCCGAACGGGCCGCGGGCGAAGGGTGGGTGCTGGCGGGAGACGCCTACAGCTTTATCGATCCGATCTACTCGTCCGGGGTTTTTTTCGCGCTCTACATGGGAGAGAAGGCGGCCGACTGCGTCGTCGCAGGGTTGCGCAGCGGAAACCTGTCGGCGGAACAACTAGCCGGCTGGGTGCCGGCTTTTGAGAACGGCGCGCAGTGGGTCCGCAAGCTGATCAACGCCTTTTATACGCAAGAATTCAGCTTCGGGCAGTTCGTCAAAGCCCATCCCCAGCATCATGGCGCGGTGACCGACATCCTCATTGGCCGCGTGTTCGACGAAGACGTCAGTGAAGTATTTCGCGACATGGAAAGCTGGATGGCGCGGCAGGCCGAGTCGAGCGCGGTGGTTGAGGCTTGAGGCTTGAGGCTTGAGGCTGGAGGCTGGAGGCGTGAGGTGTTGCGATAAGATTGCCATCGAACATCAGCCGGAAGGCGCTAGCCTCCGGTTAGCGCCGCAAAACCGGCCGCTAGCGCGGTTCGGCTGATGATGTGGGGCCGACCTTCGGCCCCTGTTGCGTTTGCCTTGAATGATCTAACTCTCGCTAGCTTCGCGCCGCGGCATCGGTTACAGTGACGCTTTGCCATACCTACGGCGAGTGCTGCGATCCCGGAATCGCGCCTGCCTCAACTTCCACTCACCTCCGTTGAGAATTCCACTGCAATGAAATACTTGGTTTGGGGGCTGGTCGTGCTGTTGATCATCCTGCATCAGGACTTCTGGTTTTGGGATGACGACCGACTGGTGTTCGGCTTCCTGCCGATCACGCTGTTGTACCATGCCTGTATTTCGATCGGCGCGGGCTTTACCTGGTATCTGGCTACGCTGTTTGCCTGGCCGCTGGACGAGGACGAAGTTGCCCGGCTGGCCCGGAACGCCGCGGCGGCCAAGCACGCCAACCCGTTGCAAGGCGGAGGCAAGTAGCCATGGCGCAAATGATTATCATTGGCGGCTACCTCGCCTTGCTGCTGATTCTTGGCGTGTTCGCCAGCCGCATGTTTCGCGGCACCAGCCAAGACTACATGTTGGCCAGCCATTCAATTGGTCCGTTTCTGTTGTTGATGTCGTTGTTCGGCACGACCATGACGGCGTTCGCCCTGGTCGGCAGCACGGGCGAATCGTTCGAGCAGGGCGTGGGCGTGTACGGCATGCTCGCCTCTAGCAGCGGCATCATTCACTCGCTTTGCTTCTTCGTCCTCGGCGTACCGCTGTGGAAGCTGGGCTGTAAGTACGGCTATACCACCCAGATTCAGTTTTTCCGCGATCGGTTCGACAGCGACAAGCTCGGACTGGTGCTGTTTCCGGTGCTTGTCGGACTGGTGATTCCCTATTTGCTGATCGGTGTGATGGCCTCCGGCGGCGTGGTCAACGGCGTGACCCAAGGGGACATCGTCATGATCGACGGCGTGCGAACCGTGGTCGAACCGACGTTCGCCGAAGGCACCTTTCCTGCGTTTCTCGAGCTTGGCGTGAACGAAGCGACCGGCGAAGCGAGCTTTGCCTTCGGCTCCAAGGGAGGCCTGCCGCGCGAGATCGCCTCGTTTGTCATCTGCTGCGTCGTGCTGACCTATGTCTTCTTCGGCGGCATGCGCGGCACCGCCTGGGCCAATGCGTTCCAGACCATTGTGTTCATGGCGCTGGGAGTCGTCACCTTCTACGTAATCGCCAACGCACTGGGCGGGCAGGACTCGCTGCTGGCGAACATGCGGGTCATCGGCCAAGGCGTCGCGGAGAACCATCCCGAGAAGCTCGATCGCGAGGGCATGAGCCAGCTTGTGTTCTTGACCTATATGTTCGTGCCGCTGTCGGTCGGCATGTTTCCGCATTTGTTCCAGCATTGGTTGACCGCCAGGAGCGCCAACAGCTTCAAGCTGCCGGTGGTCGCGCATCCGATCTTCATCATGATCGTGTGGCTGCCGTGCGTGCTGATCGGCGTGTGGGCGACCAGCGGCTTGATTACGATTCCCGCTCCAATCGAAGCGAATCCCAACCTGGTGTTGCCGTTCATGGTCCGCAACCTAGCTGGGCCGATCTTGGGCGGCTTCCTCACCGCCGGCGTGTTGGCGGCGATCATGTCGTCGCTCGACAGCCAGTTCCTGGCGATCGGCACGATGTTCACCGAGGACGTGGTGGTCCATCACGGCGGCAAGAACCGGTTCTCCGAGAAGCAGATCGTGTTGATTGCTCGGCTTTTTATTATCGCCATCGTGGCGCTGACTTACTTTTTCAGTCTGTACGAGCCGCGCCGGGTGTTCGTGCTCGGCGTATGGTGCTTTAGCGGCTTCTCCAGCTTGTTTCCGCTGGTGTTCGCCGCGCTGTATTGGAAGCGAATGACTAAGGCGGGCGCCTATGCCTGCGTGATTACCGCCATCGCATCGTGGATCTACCTGTTTAGCCAGTCCGGCTTTGGCATGGACGCCGGCTACTACTTCCTGGGCATGATGCCGGTGGCCACCATGATCGCCTGCAGCACGACGGCCTTGGTAGTGGTATCGCTGTTGACGAAGCCGCCGGGCGAGGAGACCCTAGCTAAGTTCTTTCCCGTAAAGCATTAACGTTGCAACTAGCGGAAGCCAGCGTGAGCCGGGCTTCGGCACTTGAAAATGTGGCTACAATCGGCCAAAATACATGGCTTGATATAGTTTAGCCGGACGCCCGCCCCTGTGGCGGTGTCGTTCCTATCACTTACTTACTTCATTGCTTGGACTGGTAAAGGAAATCCATGGCGAAGCCCCTCGTATCCCAGCGCCGCTCCTCGTCGCGGCGATCGAAGAATAAGCCGAAGACCAAGAAGAAGGATCCGATCTTCGAAGGGGGCGAACGTCCGCGTCCGCTGTATATCGATTACAAGGATCTCGATCTGCTCTCCAAGCTGACCAACCGCCACGGCCGCATTGTCGGCCGCCGCAAGAGCGGCTGCGGCTCGGTGAGCCAGGCTGCGGTCACCCGCGCGATCAAGCGCGCCCGGTTTATGGCCTTGATGCCGTATGTGGGCGATTGAACGTGAGATTGGTTGACAGTCCGATTCCACATTCAACCGCTGGCTTTGCCAGCGGTTTTTTTGTCGACGATGAAGTCACCAACTAGCAAGACGTGTCCTGTATCTGGAAACCGTTGGATCGATGCCAGAGACCTTTCGCTATCGCCGCAAAGTCGAATTCCGCGACACCGACGCCGCTGGCATCGTCCATTTCTCCGTTTACTTCAACTACATGGAAAATGCCGAGCACGCCCTGCTGCGGGCGGCCGGTACCAGCGTCTGCGCGGCCGACGATTCGGGCGCAATCAGTTGGCCGCGGGTTAGCGCTCAGTGCGACTTCGCCGGTGCGTTGAAGTTTGAGGACGAGATCGAAATCGAGGTCCGCGTGGCCCGATTGGGCAACAAGAGCGTCACATTTTCGTTTCAATTCCTCTGCGACTCTCGACGCGTCGCCCGCGGCGAGGTTACCGCCGTCTGCTGCCGCGTGCCTGAGCCGGGCAAGCTGGAATCGATCCCGATCCCGAACGCGATTCGAGAACAACTGCAACCGTATGCGGAAGTTCAATAGGGAGTAAACACAAAGGCTACTTCTATGCCCAAGTCCAAAACAATGCCCAACTACCTTGAGGATCTCACCATCCGGCTGGCGCACGGCATGGCCGGCGTCGATCCGGCCGAGCGGCTGAAGCACGCCGCGTACCTGAAGGAAGCGCAACGGGCCGACGGCGGATTCGCCGGCCGCGAGGGAGAGAGCGATCTGTATTACACCAGCTTCGGCCTGCGCGGGTTGTCGCTGGTTGGCGAGTTGTACGGCGAACCGGCCGAACGCGCCGCCGAATTCCTCCGCGGCCGATTGGCCAGCGAGGCGCCGATCGTCGACTTCCTATCGCTGATGTACGCCGGCATGTTGCTCAAGTTGGCCGCCGGGGTCGATGTTTTCAACAAGGCAGCCAAGAAGTGGCCCGACAAGGTGGCGGCTTACCTGGAGACCTTGCGCCGCCCCGACGGCGGCTACGCCAAGGGAGCGGAAGGGAGTAAGAGCAGCACGTACCACACGTTCCTGGTGCTGCTCTGTCTGGAATTGCTAGAGATACCGGCGGAGAATCCACAAGGCATCGTCGAGTTCTTGCATGCGCAGCGCCGCGACGACGGCGGCTTCGTCGAGATCGCGCCGGTGAAGCGAAGCGGCGCGAATCCCACGGCCGCCGCGATCGGCGCGCTTAAGATACTCGACTCACTCGACGAGGAAACGGCAACCGCCGCCAGCGACTTTCTGCTGGAGCTCTTCACGGACGAAGGGGGCATCCGGGCCAATTCCCGCATCCCGATTGCCGATTTGCTAAGCACCTTCACCGGACTGCTCACGTTGCAAGACTTAGGCGCCAAGGCCGAGATCGATCGCCAGGCGGCGCTCGCTTTCGCTCAACAACAGTCCTTGCCGCAGGGGGGCTTTCGCGGGGCCGAATGGGACGACGGCCACGATGTGGAATACACCTTCTACGGCCTGGGCACCTTGGCGCTCGTTTCGCGTTAAGGGTAAATGACGTAGATGTCAGGAGTTCCAATTTCGATGCTGGGAACAACTTGACAGCTTCAACGGTGGCGACGCAAGCTGTCAGCGATCAGCCGTCAGCAACCAGGAACCGAGTTTTTTCTTGCTGATAGCTGATCGCTGATCGCTGACAGCTAACAATGTGCCGTCAATCAGCTAAGTCCTTCGTCGAAAATTGGAACTACTGAGATGTAACCATGTCCCAGCTTCGCGCCACGAATCTCGTTAAGCAGTTCCCCACGCGCGGCGAGCCGTTGGCTGTGCTCCGCGGCGTCGACCTGGAATTGAACTCCGGCGAGAACTTGGGCGTGCTCGGCCCCAGCGGTTCCGGCAAGAGCACCCTGCTGCACATTCTTGGCACGCTCGACGCGCCTACCTCGGGCGAGTACCTGCTGGACGACGCCCAGCCGTTCACGTTCAACGAAACCGAACTGGCCGAGTTTCGCAATCGACGGATCGGGTTCGTGTTCCAGGATCATCACTTGCTGCCGCAATGTTCGGTTCTGGAGAACGTGCTGCTGCCGACCATCGCCGGCGGCAGCGCCGCCGACGCCGACGTCGAGCGCGCCCGCGGTCTGATCGAGCGAGTGGGACTTACCGGTCGCATCGATCACCGGCCGGCGGAACTCTCCGGCGGCGAAAAACAACGGGTGGCGGTCGCCCGCGCTCTGTTGATGAGGCCCGCACTGCTGCTGGCGGACGAACCCACCGGCAACTTGGATCGCAGCACCGCCGAGTCGATTACGGAGTTGCTGCTCGATCTGCAAAAGCAGGAACAGACGATGATGATCGTCGTCACGCACAGCCTGGAGCTAGCGGCCCGACTCGATCGGCGCTGTTCCATCGACGGCGGTCAGCTTATTCCGGAATAGCCATGTCCCTGCTTCGCCTCATATTACGCAGCGCGGCGTTTCACCGGCGGATGAACCTGTCGGTCGCCGCCGGAGTGGCGGTGGCGACCGCCGTGCTGACCGGGGCGTTGCTGATCGGAGATTCGGTCCGAGGCAGCCTGCGGCATCTGGTGCTCGATCGGCTGGGCCGCATTGATCAAGTGTTGGTGACCGATCGCTTCTTTCGCGAGGAACTGGCCGACGAATTGAGCGCGAACGCCGAGTTCAACGAACACTTTACCACGGCCGTGCCGGCGATCCTGATGGTCGGCGCCGTCGAAAAACCCGACCTCGACGCGACGCGTCGCAGCGGCGGCGTGACCATCGTCGGCTGCGACGAACGATTCTGGCAACTTGGCGAGGGGGGACCGACAAGGCTGCCGGGCCGTGGTGAGATTGTACTCAACGACCGGCTGGCGGGCGAAGCGAACTTGAACGTGCAGGTCGGCGACGAAGTGTTGTTGCGCGTCGGCCGCGCCAGCGAGATACCGGCCGACACGGCCCTGGGACGCAAGATCGAGACCATCCAAAGTCGGCGGCTGGAGGTGATCGAAATCCTGCCCAGCGAGGGTCTGGGGCGGTTCGGCTTGCAGCCGAGCCAGCAGTTGCCGTTGAACGCCTATGTCGATCTGGCCACGCTGCAAGACGAGCAAATGCTCGATCAGCCCGGACGGGTCAACAGCCTGCTGGTGGCGACGCCCGAGGGCGCGCCGTCGTCGGTGGAAGCCGACTCCGCACTGCGCGCTTCGCTTAAACCCACGCTGGAGGATTACGGCCTCTCACTGGCCCGCGTCGCCCGGCCGGAGACGGGCGAGACGGTGATCGACTACTTCAACTTGACGTCGAATCAGATGCTGCTGCCCGCGGAGGTCGTGCGGGCTGCCGAACGGGCCTGGTCCGACCGGCGGAGGCAGCCGGCGATGACGTATCTGGCGAACTGGCTCACCCGCGGCGACCGCCGCATCCCTTATTCCATTGTGACGGCGCTCGATCCGGCGGCGGGGATCGGTCCGTTGGTCGATGCCGATGGACAAGCGATCGACTCGCTGGCCTATGACGAGATCGTTCTCAACAGTTGGGCGGCCGATGACTTGCAAGCCGCGATTGGCGACGAGATCGAACTGACTTATTTCGAGCCGGAAACGACACACGGCGAAGCGCGGGAAGCGACCGCGACGTTTCGTCTGGCGGCGATCGTGCCGTTGGCCGAAGCGGGCGAACCACCGACGCCGGCCAACGATCCGGATCTGACCCCCGAGTTGCCCGGCGTAACCGATCAGGAGTCGATCGACGACTGGAATCCGCCGTTCCCTTACGACAACAGCCGCATCCGTCCACAGGATGAAGCGTACTGGGACGATCATCGGACGACTCCCAAGGCATTTATCTCATTAGCCGCCGGTCGCAAACTGTGGTCGAGCCGCTTTGGCGATACCACGTCGCTGCGTATCGATCCGGCGGACGCCTCGCTCGAACAGTTGCGGACGTCGTTGCTCGACACACTGGAGCCGTCCGAGTCGGGCCTGGTACTTCAGCCGATCAAACGGCAGTCGCTGGCCGCCGCCTCGGGCACGACCCCGTTCGACCTGCTGTTTCTTGGCTTCAGCATGTTCCTGATTGCCGCGGCGTTGATGCTGGTGGCGCTGCTGTTTCGCTTGGGCGTGGAACAACGCGCCAGTCAAATAGGTTTGGTGCTGGCGGTCGGCGTTTCGCGGCGACGGACGACCTGGCTACTGGCCGCCGAAGGGCTGCTGGTGACTGCGATCGGAGCGCTGATCGGCCTGCTCGCCGGCACCGGCTTCGCCTGGCTAATGCTGGCCGGTTTGCGCACCTGGTGGCTGGCCGCGGTACGCACGCCCTTCTTGGAACTGCATGTCACTCCCCGGAGCTTCTTGATCGGCTACGCCAGCGGATTGATTGTCTGCGGGCTGACGATTCTCTTCAGCCTGCGGCGGCTGACGCGGCTGTC
>JBGTJT010000733.1:0-13515 GCA_041744995.1 Pirellulales bacterium
ACTCATCGAAAGCACGCGTCCGCGACGTGCCTGCTGCTGTTGGTCCTAGCCGCCGCTCCGCAAACGCAGGCTGAGAACCAGGCTCCCGACTGGGTCAAGCAAGGCGCCTATGTCTACCGCGTTTCCACGCCCGATGAAACCAACGTGCTGCCACATATCGAGTCGGGCACGGAGTTGACCTCCAATCTGTTGGACGGCTCCATCGCGCAGATTTTGATCCTCAACGGCATCATCGGCCACGATCATCCCGGCGCCTGGAATTGGGATGGGGTCTGGCCCTATTGGAATCGTGTGACGTTTCGTGCCAATCACGACTGGGACGCCCTGGCCAAAGCGATGGAACGTTCGCGACGGGAGTCGAACGCCTACTGGTCGTTTCACATGAACCTGACCGACGTGAATATCGGTCTGCGCGATTATCCAGAAACGCGAGCCTTCTTTGAATCGCTGGTCAAGCACAAGGCGATCTACCGCCGTGAGTTCAATCCGCAGACCAGTCGTTGGGATCTCGGCGAGCCGTATGTTCCGCAGGCAATCCCGTCGGGCGACGACCATCAGGATCCGGTCGAGATATTCGCCTTGGTCAACTACCAGCGCTTTTGGGAGAGCGGGTTGGCCAAGCAGATGCTGGACGATTTTTACGAGCGGCTCCCCTACGCGCCGCCGATGATGTATCTCGACGTTTTGAATCTCGCAGGCGGCAATTTTAACACCGGATTTCCCGACGGCCCGCTGGGAGGCGGCGAACAGTCGCAGTTGGAAGGCGCTACCGCGATCATCGACTACTTGCGGAGCAAGGGCACCGACCTGGGGACCGAGGGACCGCGGCCGGAGTTCGGCGACCGGGCCGGCTACGTCTGGCTGCACGGCAAAGGATTCTCCGACGACGATTATGGAGTGATCTCCGGTGGCAACCGGCATCTCGCCGCGCAACAGGTATTCGGAGGGGCCGGTGCGTTCAACGTTTCGCCGGTCTCGTTGACCGATGAAAAACTCGACAACGTCCGCAGACATTACGAGGCATTGCTGGCAGGAAAGCCCGGCACGCTGCCGATTGCCGGCGATCAGACCTGGCGGATCGCCTATCGCGCGGGCGTGGAAGACAAGTACGATATCCCCGGCACGGGCGATCCGTTCCGCGGCCATTGGGCCGATCTGGTCAACAACTTTTACCTGGTGACGATTCAGGAACTGTATCACATCGGCTGTGGCAATACGCGGACGTCCGCCGACTTGAAAGCGGGCGTGATGCATCTGGGCACGTATTCCCTCGTCGGGGACAACGGCACGGCCATAAGCGTTTCCGTGCCCGATTTCGTCACCACCTGGCAAGGAGAAGGCGCCCGTCGTCTAGGCCATATCATGCTAGACGTTCCGTTGGAGACCAAGGCCGCGGTTACGACTGCCCGACGCTACTCGCTGCGCCTCAAGTACAAATCGGAAGGCCGCACGCCCGGCCGCTTGAACGTGTACGCCAACGACCGACTTATCAAAACGGTGGAAGTCGTTCCCGGCACAGAGAACAACGAGTTTGGCGAGTTGGTGATCGGCGACGTCGACCTGCACGCCGGTGAGAACACAATCGCTTTCGACAGCGGCCCGATTCGCGCCGCCTGGAGCGACGGCACCACGGCGGAATGGACAACCCCTCACCTTCGCCGGGGCTTCAAAGTTTCCAACGGTGAGGTCGTCTTCGCTGAAGACTACCATCGCATGTGGCCCGACTCCTGGAGCGGCCAGCAAAAGATTTATTTCTTCAGTTGGGATGGAACGGAGCGGGCCTGGAAAATGCCCGAAGGATGGAGCACACTGAAGCAGGTGACGCTCCATGCCTTGACTCCGCAAGGCCGCGGCCCCGGCGCGATATTGGAAGTACAGGACGGCCGCGTCTCGCCCAAGCTGTTGCCGCAAGTGCCCTACATCATTGTGCCGCCTGCCGCTTGATGCCGCCAAACAGACCGCTCTGCGGGAAAACTTCTGCCATTTCGAATTTCGAGACTGCAGCCTCATGGCAGACGATTAGGCAGCCTTCCGCGGCCGCGCCGCGTGCAGGATTGTCGTGTGCCTGCGAAGTGCTTGTGCTGTGCGCGAACCGGAACGCTGGCAATTCTGCGAGTGATAGTCGCTCGTTTTGCCCGGCAGAAGCAAGGGAGCAGAACCGCGCCGCGTTCGCGTCGAGATGCGCCCGCAAACTGTGCAGCACTGGCGGCGGTTAAATCGTGAGGAGCGATAAAGTTGAAGTGGTGGGGGAAGGTTGTAAAAGGTGAAACCGGCGGACGAATAAACGCAGTCATCCCCATTGCGACGTGATTGTCGAGCGGTAGGAGAAGTTCACTGGGCAAAAGGGGGGAGCGGATCGCGGCCGAGGAAACGAGCGTCGACAAGCTGTTGTACGACGCCAGGAACTACGGCTTTAAGTGCCATTCAGTTCTGATCCCGTTTTTGACTACGAACCGAAAGCCGAACCCTCCGCCGATAATCTCCGATCCGCAAGCCGCATTACAACCTTTTCCGCCGCCACAGGAGCAGGACCACGCCCACGGCTCCGAGCAGTCCCAGGGCGTAGGCTCCAGGCTCCGGCACGTAGGCGAGCGCCAAGCCGCTGCTGGTTTGCAGCACGGCGAACGAACCGCCGAACGGATTGGCAAACCCGCTATCGTTGAGCGTGAACAGGTTGGCGTCGAAGCCGATGACGCCGCCTGTGGTGGTGACAAACTCCCACAGGTACTGCTGGCCGCCGGTAAAGTTGTCAATCAGTCCCGGGGTGGTTCCACCGCCCGACTGCAGCGAGACGATGTCGATGGTAAATCCGCCTGGCGACAGCCCGCTCAGGTCGAGCATGCCGGTCACCGCCAGCAAGTCCCAGCCCGGCCCGCCGGTCGCCCCGGCCGTGCCGGTGGCGTTGTCGATCTCGAACAGGAAGTTGCCGCCGTTGTTCCAGGTTTCGCTGCCGGTGTTGAACGTGCCGATGCTGGCACCGGGGGAGATCGTGCCGAACAGATTGACCGCCGCGTCGATCGTGCCGTTGCCGCCCAGCGTGCCGACGGAATTGACCGTATACAGGCCGCCGCCGGTGTGCGTGCCGTGGACCAACAGCGTGCCGTCGTTGACGGCGGTGGTGCCGGTGTAGGTGTTCGCACCGGTAAACGTTTGCGTGCCGGTGCCGACTTTGACGAGGTTGCCGGGGGCGCTGACGTCTTCAATCGTTCCCGAGAAGGTGCCTGAACCGTTGTCGACACCTATAGTGAAGTTCTGGTAACTGGCGTGACCGTGACCGGTGGCGACAGTGCCAGCGCCAGTGAGCGCGTCGATACGGACATTGGCTTCCACGCCTCTAAACAAAGCTCCGGCGGCAACGTTGAGGTCAGAGCGATTGTTGGTCCAGACTTCGTTGGCGTTGCTGCCACCGACGAATGTGCCCTCTTGGACGTCGATCAGTGAACCTGATGCCATTGCGAAGGTGGCAGAGGAGGTTTGCCACAGAGCCTGCGCGGTGCCGGTCTTGCGAAGGGTGCCAGCGCCCGAGAAAGTGGTGGTGGCGTAGGCCTTGTTGGCCGCGCCCGTATTCAGTTCCAGCACAGCTCCGCTGGCGATGTTAAACGTCGGTGTGGCGTAGGTTTCCCGAAGTTCGAGCGTGCCGCCGTTGACGGCGGTGGTGCCGGTGTAGGTGTTCACGCCAGTGAGTGTGAGGGTGTCATTGCCCGTTTTCGTCAGGGCAAGGTTTCCCTTCACAATACCGCCAAAGGTGGAAGGGGCGGCGGTGTTCACCGTGAGCGTCGAGAGACTGGCGGAGGAGTTGTTCACCGAGTTGCTGGCTGCGGTCGCACCTGCGGCGAGGGAAAGGCCTGCGATTTCCTGGTTGCGTCCGTTGAGATCGAATTCGGTGACGTTAACGCCTGCACCCAGGATGACGTTGGTCCCGACGGGCAAGCGATTGTTTCCCCCGCCCAGTTGCAGCTTGCCGACTATTACTTCTGTGTTGCCGAGGTAGGTGTTGGCTCCGGATAGAATCACGGATGAGGTCAAGTCGGCGGTGCGAATGATCAGGCCGGTGTTGACAGCGCCGCTGTCGATCACGCCGCTCACTTCAAGCGAACTTCCAGCCGATGCCCCGATCCGCGTTCCTACAGATCCGATGGTCACGCCGCCCTGCCATATGTTGTCACCGCTGGTGCTGGTCAGGGCGCCCAGGAAGTTGCCGTTGCCGTTGATAAGCACGGATTCGCCAGCGTTGACTGCGATACCGCCAGCAAGTTCGAGCCTCGCGTTGCCTGCGGCACCTGAAGTGTTGCCGTTCACCACGGTGCCCGCCGCAGTGGAACCCAGTGAGTTTGCATGCTGGATTTGAAGTGCGCCACCGTTGATCGTAGTGATCCCCGTGTAGGTGTTACCAGCACCAGCTAGGAGGGTGAACCTGCCCGTACCCTCTTTTGTCAGAGCGATGGCTCCGACGATCTGGGCGGTCGTTACGGTGGTCCCAGCAAACGACCCGCCATAGCTGAAATTAGCAGAATTATCGATCGTCAGCGTGGCGAGTGCACCTGTGTTGGTAACCCGTTGGTTTCTTAAAGTCCGCGTGGTGTTGTTGGTCAAACCAGCGAGAGTCTGATTAAATCCGTTCAAATTATACGCCGTCGTCCGACCGGTTCCGGCGCCGTTGCCGCCATCCAGGGTTAGCACCGTGCCCGTCGGCAGCGCGTTGGCTATTCCCGCTTGGACGCGCATCGTGTTGTTTATATTCCCGGTAGTAATCGTGGTGTTGCCGGTGTAGGTGTTCGCCTCGGTGAGGACGATCGTTTGCTGGTGGTTCCCGCTGACCACGTTAGGAGTGGTGAAGGTCACGCCGCCAGTCCCGCTCATCTGTCCGCCAATGGTGAAGCTGCCGGGGGCAGATGTGTTTCTGCTGAAAGAAATCGTGCTGGCTCCGTTTAGAATGATGTTAGAATTGATGGCATGGTCTGTGCTGGTGGCGGAGATGATCCGGCCGCCGCCCAGGGAGATGGTGCCGCCGGAGAGGTTGATGGGACCGGAGCCAGCGGCAAAGGTCATGTTGCCGGTATTCACCGTTCCGCTGACGGTGATGGTTCCCGAGCCGAGGCCGGTGGTACCATTGCCGAAGTTGACGGTGTCGGAGGTCGTCGTGGTGACGTTGCCAGGCAACAAGGCACCTGTGGCACTGGTACTCCAGCCCTGCGTCGCGTTGCCAGTGGTCGGGGCGGCCCAAGTGCCTGACGCATTACCAAAGCCAGCGGCGCTGCCGTTATTGTCCCAGTAATAGGTCGCCGCATGTGCGTGCTGTGGTACAACGAAGGACAAACCAGCCAATATAGCTGCGACCGGCAAGATCGTCAGTGAGCGAAAATGATTAGGACTTTTACGCGGGCTGGACATGGATTTTCTCCAAGTTGAAACGTGTTTTTCCACACCGGAATCTGTGGAGAAACAAATCCCCCTTAATTGACTAGGGATTTCGATAACACCAACCCCGCATAATAGCTGTCGAAATCCGGCTGTCAATCCCCTATTTTCCGATTTTACTTGCCTGCTTTCTCCGTCCTCCCACGACCGAGGGCCCGGATTCAGTGGCTCTCACTATTTGTTCGGCCGGGGTGTTTCGAGGCCGGCCGCAGGGACGAATGGTCAAATCGAGGTCCAGCCGCTTGGCCAAGCGTTTGATCCACGTCTCGTCGCCGTAGGGAAGACCGGTCGCCGTGGAGCGGCGGATCGCGGCGAGCGTGTGTTGCAATGTCCGCCCACCGCGCGTGCGGCCGGCGGATCCTACTCACGCTCGCCCTCCATGAACCCAACGCGGCAAGCCGCCTCTCAAGAAGAGCACGTGCCGGACATTTCCGTTGCGGCACGGCAAAAGGCCCAAAATCCAGCCGCCGAGAAAACTATTTCCGCCCGCCAACATCCAGCGCAATTCGCTCCTACCACGATGCTTACAGCCAGAACCCCCACCTGTGGGTAATATAAAATGGCCGCGCCGTGGGGAAATCTCGTTGACCACGACTTTGCCGCCACTACAATCGAGTCCTTCCTGGCAATCGTTTCAGCATGCCAGTCCCTCCCCTCGCCAGCAATGGCTCACCAGCGGTCGATGATTCGCGCCGCTCCTCTTATCTTAGGACTCTTAAAGATGATGTTTTCAGGACAAATTTTGTGGACCGCCCGTGCCCTGTGTGCCGCGGCCGTGGGTGGATTGTTGCTCGCAGCCGCGCAAGCTGGCAGCAGTTCCTGGGATGGCCCGACGGTTTGGACTCCCGACGGTGGCGGAAATCCGCCCGGCGCGACGACCAGCAATGGTCCCGAGTGGACAGCCCCAGCCAACTGGACCGGCGGCATTGTGCCCAATGGCGCGGGTGACATCGCGACGTTCAGCAACTTGACGGGGCGGCTCAACCTTCAACTGGCGACCGATATCACATTGGGCGGGCTGGACGTTACGAGTCAAAGGATCGATTCGCGGGACGTGCCCATCAGAACCTTCACGTGGGACAACAACGGCTCGGAGGTGATTATCAATCATCCGAGCAATGAATTTCTGCTGGAACACAATCATGCCTTGACTGACTCGGTCAAGATTACCAAGTCTGGCGGACAAACCAGATTTTCCAGACTCGTCTCCGGCCCCGGAGGATTCATCCTCTCGGGCAACCAGGAATTCGTACTGGGCGAGACCGGTACCCCGAACACCTTCGAGGGCGGCGTCACGTTTCTGGATACCTCGGTCGTCGATTTCCGCACACCGGTTTCCACCGGCACCGGCGCATTCACATTTACCAACACGTCTACGATCAGTAGCAAGATCACGCCACGGAATCCTTTGTCGGGAGCGCTCCCGAACGACGTCGTCGTCGCCGCGGTTCAACCTGCAAGTCGAGAATAGAAAATTCCCCGGAGGCGAACTCAATCAGCGACGGGTCGCCGCGGTCGAGGAAGCCATTCAGGCGATCGAAGCCGCGACCGAGCAACCGGAGCCGCTGCGCAGCATCGGCACGGATGCGGCCAGCGACCGATAACCAACAAGCTATAAAAATCAAATTCCAGATTTTCTCCACTTTCACCCTTAGAAATCGGCGCCGGGGGACGTTCACATGCGGGCAATGGTGTTCCCGGTTCCCATTCGCCGTCTGGGAGATCGCCCTAACGCTTTATTTATTGGCGACTTATCGATAGCGAGGGCGACGACCGCGTGGACCGTCAGCAGCAATTCATGGAGCTTGTGTCGCGGCACCAATCGCAGGTGTTCGGCTACATCTACGCCCTGCTGCGGGATTTGAACGAGACCGAGGACGTCTACCAACAGACCTGCCTGGTGATGTGGCGGAAATTCGACCAGCTTGATCCCAGTGTCAAGTTCACGACCTGGGCCTGCGGAATTGCTCGGCTGGAGGTGCTCACGCATCTGCGCCAGCGGGGCCGCCGCCCGCTGGACTTTGGCGAGGCTTTTTTGGAGGCTGCCCCGGCGGACGTCTACGCGGTCGACTCGCTCGGCGAAGATCGCCACCACGCTCTGGCCGAGTGCTTGAAGTTGCTCCGCGACGACGACCGACGCCTGGTCGAGGCGATCTACACCGACGATCAGACCCCGCAGCATGCCGCGGGCAAGGCGGGCCGTTCGGTGCAGGCAATCTACAACTCGCTCAGCCGCATCCGGCGCACGCTCTACGATTGCATCAACCGGCGGATCGCCAGGGAGCAATCATGAGCAGCAGGCCCCACGCGCTGGATGTGATTGCCGCCGACGACCCCTTCTGGCCGCTGCTGGAAGCGAGTCTTCGCGGCGAGATCCGCCCCGAGGAACTCCAGCGGTTCGAGGCGCGATTGCAGTCGGACGACGCGGCGCGGCGGCTGTACTTCGACCTGTGCCGGGTGGAAGCCGACTTGCAGTTCGTGCTCCGCGGCGCACGGACCGACGAGCGGCTGGCTGCGCTGATTGCCGCCGATACGTTTGGCGAACACACGCCGGCCGACGAACCCGCGCTGATCGACGGAATCGCCGAGGCGCATGCGTCCCTCTGGGAACAGTTTGTCGACCGTTTCAATAAACCACTGACGGCGGCCCTGTCGATTGCCACGTTAACGATCACGATCATTTTGTTGTCGCTGGCGCTGTGGATCATTCCGGCCGTCGCTCCGCAAAGCCCTACAGACATGGCCGTGGCTCGCCCTACGTTCGTCGCGCAACTGGCAGGTGCGCCTGACGCAACGTGGGCCGCAGCCACGGCAATCGAACTGGAAGAAGGCCGCGACCTGTACGTGGGGCAGAAGCTGGAGCTGACCGCCGGCTCGGCGGAGATCCGCTACGACTCGGGCGTCCGCGTCCGTCTGTTCGGCCCGGCGCGGTGGACGATTCCCTCGGCGGACGCATTGCAGATGCAGCAAGGCCGGGTCGTCGCTCGGGTGACGCCTAACGCAGCAGGCTTCACGGTCGGTACGCCGCTGTGCGATGTGATCGACCTGGGCACCGAGTTCGCCGTTGGTTGCGATCCCGAAGGGGACGTGAACGTCTATGTCCATGAAGGCGAGGTAGAGATCGAGCCTGCGGAGACGGAACGAAAGAAGGTCCGCCTGACTGCTGGCCAGTCGCTGACCGTCTCGCGGCAGGGTGACATCGAGACCGCCAGTTCGGGGAAACTGAAAGAACTCAAGCGCTTGGCGCTTGCCTCCGGCGTGACGAATAACTTCGAGACCTGGCAGGTTAATCGGGACGAATGGAAAGCGGACGAGTCGTTGATTGCCTACTACGACTTCCAGCGCGACGCCGAGCGGCCCGACGCGCTGGTCAACATCGCCGAGGCGACCGCCGGCAAGTTGCACGGGCAATTAGGCGATCCCGCCTTGGATGCCAGCCAGCCCACGTGGTCTGAAGGCCGCTTCCGCGGCAAGGGGGCGCTGAAGTTCGACGGGGCGAAAAGCCAGTTCGTCCGCATCACGCCGGCCGAGCCGATTGACTATGCCGCCGGCATCACCGTGGCAATGTGGGTGCGGTTCGCTGGACCGGTGACGCAACCGGTTGTCCTGGCGGCCCAGCGCGAAGGGAGCGGACCCTATGCCTTTCAGTTGGCGGCCATGCCTAACGGTCACGGCTCACGTGGGATTCAATTCCTTTCGGGACACGCGGCAGCAACGCAAGGCGGTTATTCGGGCGAGGCGGTCGATTACGGCGACCAGTGGCAATTGCTGGTGGTGAGCAGTAACGAGCAGGAAACCATCTTCTACCGCAACGGCCGCCAGATCGGCCGGGCGGAAGGAACGCCGCCGGCGGCCAGTGCGTCGCCGATCAGCGTGGGGGTGAACTTTCAGGGCGGAGCAAACCTACCGGCATATCCACTGAACGGCGCGATCGATGAATTGATGATTTTTTTCCGGGCGATTGCACCCAGCGAGGTAAGCCAACTGTTTGCCGCTGGAAGGCCATAACGTTGTTTGTTTTACAGCGAGGAAATCCTGTTATGAGAAATTCTGCAAATTACAGCTTGGATCGACAGCATCGCGCTCGACGGATGCGGCGGATGTCGGCACTTGCTTGGTTAGCCCTGCCGTGCTTCCTGGTGGTGGCGACCTCGGCGGGACAAGCCGCTCCCATCACGCTCGGCCCCGGGGACGTCACCACGGCAGCCAACGACGGCTCCGGTGACCTGATCGCGGTCGACCTGGTCAATGCCATTCCGCTGGCGCCGGGCGTCTAGTCCGCGACCGCCTTTAACCGCCAGTACACTTCGGTCAACGGCACCATTCAGCCGCTGGTGCTGGTCGGCGGCAGCAGCGTGTTCCGCACTCGTGCCGCCGGTGACACGCAGGGCGTGGCCGCCACCAGTCCATTTGCCGCGACCAATTTCGGCGGGTCGAGCACGTTTGGCGTCGGCACCGGGGAAACCGTCTACGCGGGCGTCTATTGGGATCAATCAGCCCCCGGCACCATGCCGGTTGGTTTTGCAAGCTCCGGCAGCACGTTCGTTCGCTATGCCGGGGCATCCGCTCCAGTGGTCGGTTCGCTGATTTCCGGCGGTGGCGGTGCGGGCACATTCGCGCGGGCCTATGATTTTTCGATCGACGTCGTGCAACAGCAGACCGGCCAGGTCGGCAACACCGTCAGTTCCCGAGTGAATGCTTCCGACAGTTCCACAACCGTTTTCTGGTCGAGCCATCATGCGATTCCCTACGCCGGCGAGTTGCATGTGGTCGACGTGCAGGATCAAGGCCAGTCGGGCAGCTTCGAGTTGTTCCAACTGCGGGCGACCGACACGACCGGCAGCAATTTCCAGGTCGTCAATCGTAGCGGCGCGATCGCCGTGTCGACGATGGCCAGCGGCAGCACCAAGAGCTACGTGCTGCCGACGTCGTTCGATGTGCTGCCCGGCGATCTTGTCTTCCATCGCGGCAACGGCATCCCGTGGACCCTCGACGCCTCCACCGCCGCGGCGCATAACAATCACACCATCTATAACAACGGCACAGCGCCCGGCATCAATGCCAACCTGACGCTGGGTGCGGGCGGATTTCCCGCCTATGCGGCATCAGCCCAGAAGCGCGACTACGCCTGGGCGGCGCAAGCGCCGGGGGTGGTCGAGCGGGTCGGCAATGGCACAACCAATGGCAACAATATTGACACCAATGACGGCGGCATCCTCGGCGTGCTGTCGGGCGACGGGTTCAGCAAACTGGGACGGGTCGACCAGTGGCACTTGTTTTCCAATGGCGCGGGCGCGACGGCCAGTTCGGCGGGGCGCTCGGTCACGCCGCTAATCTTTCAACAGTCCGGCACCGGCTTCGAGATCACCGGCATCGGCACGGCCCGCGTCTCGGACAACTCCGGCTTGCAGATGTTCGATTTTGATCTGGTCTCCGGCAGCGACGTAGTTGGCCCCGGCTTTTTCGTCGGTTGGTGGGACGGCAGCGGCAGCACGTCGAATGCGGGAGTGATCGAGTGGGCGACCGGCGACGGTAGCTTTCCGATCAATCTGTGGCTGGACGGCAACGGCGTGGCGGTGGGTGATCTCTACGACGACGGCACCAACGGCATGGCGTACTCGTATTCCAACCTCGCCCGTCAATACTCGCTCAACTTTACCACCGTCATGGTCCCTGCAACTGTCATGGTCCCCGAGCCGGAGGCAGGGATGCTGGCTATTGCTGGCATTCTGGCGGTATTCCTTTGCCTTCGTCGTCGCGAGACCAGGTGCTAACCATGTTGAGAGCTGGTGCAAGCAAACATGCGTCCACGGACAGTCGTCGTAGGCCGGACCAAGCGGCGCAAATGGCGCACCACCATCCATCAACATAGCCGCCGCGCCGTTCCGGCAGATTTACGTGGGGGCGTCGATTCCGCCGGAACGGCGCGGCGGTTGGGTCTTGTGGCAGGGAGAATCGCTCGCGCCGCTTGGTCCGGCCTACACCAACTTTACGATTCGACCTCAGAAAGTACCAACACCCATGAGACGACATCACGGTTTTACGCTGGTCGAACTCCTGGTGGTAATTGCCATCATTGGCATTCTGATCGCGCTATTGCTGCCGGCCGTGCAATCGGCCCGGGAAGCGGCGCGGCGGGTGCAGTGCAGTAACAACCTCAAGCAGATCGGCCTGGCGCTGCACAACTACGAGTTCACTTTCGGCACGCTCCCCTACGGTTCGGGCGATTGCTGCAACCGCGCTCGACCCACGGCCTGGGGCGGCACGTGGGCCACCATGATTCTGCCGCAGTTGGAGCAGATCGGGCTGTACAACCAGATCGATTTCAACAAACACATGCAGGACCAGCCGGCGGCCATCGTGCAAACGCCGATCGGCGTCTACGCCTGTCCCAGCGACGGCGGAGAGCTGATCCTTGACGGCCGCTTCGACCGCGACAACCCACCGAAGGCGATGGGCCTGTGGTATACCGCCAGCATGGGACCGACTGTTCCCGATCAATGTCCCTATTGTCCCGATCCGACGCCGAGCAAGGACAACTGGTGTTGCCAAGGGCATAATTTCGGGTCGCTACCCGGCGGCGGTTATCCGGCCGGCAGCGGCGTGGGCATGTTCATGCGGTACCGCAACGCCCGCACTTTTGCGGCAATCAAAGACGGGTTGAGCAACACGATCGCCGTCGGCGAGACGCTGCCGCGGCAATGCTCGTTCATCTCGGCGTTCGCGGTCAACTTCAACGTCTCGCCGACCACCATCCCCATCAACACCATGCAGAGCGACGGCCCCGACGGCCAGCACGCCGCCGGAAGCAGTTGGTGGCTGACCAGCGGCTTCAAGAGCCGCCACCCGGGCGGCGCCCAATTCCTGTTCGGCGACGGCAGTGTGCATTTCCTGGCCGACTCGATCGATCATCAACTCTACAGCTACCTGGGCCACATCGCCGACGGCCAAGCGGTGACCATTCCGTGAAATGCGATCTGGCGTCAAGCCGTCATTTCCGCGTTGAAGTAATGGAAGCAGCTTGAAAGCCCCGCAGGTCGGGATTTGCTTGTTTTCCTCAATATACCAGCTGTTCTGACGCTGGTGCTGGGCGAGGAGACAATCTTCTTCGCTCGGACTTCGATTTGATATAATCAATATAGGCCGTCGGCATAATTCACAGCCAAGCGAGTTTACCCACAAATAGGGAGAATATGTTGTGGCAACGGTTTCGGTAAGTAGCGAATTGTTTCAGCAGGCGTCCTCCGTCGCGGCCGCCCAGGGCAGAACTGTCGAAGAATTCGCCGAGGAAGCATTAAGGAATGCGGTCGCCGATATGAGCGTCCGCCAAGAATTGCGAAATGGCATCCCGGTCATGATGGTCGGCAAGGGTGTCCCGCCGATTGAACCTTCCCTGATTCGCCAAAGTATTGAAGAGGAGGGATTTTGAAATTGGATGCACTTCCCGATGTGAATGTGCTGGTTGTCAAACTCACTGGGTATCGGCAGGTGCCCGACGCAACTTTGCTGAATGTGGCCCGTGCGCATGGTCGGAAGCTAATAACTTTTGACAAGGCAATTGCGACGATCTGCCCCTGGAGTGAGACTCTCGAATTACTAACGGTGTAACAGTCACTTCTTGCAGCGGCAGGTTGGCACAGTTGATTCTGGCTGTGCCACCATTCCGTGAAATGCGATCTGGCATCAAACGCCACTTCCAGCTAGAGGTGATGGAAGCACCTGAAAACCTCGGCAGGGCGGGATTTGTTTGCTTTCCTCACAAATTCAGCTATTCTAACGCTGGTGCTGGTCGCGGGCTGTTCGGCGCCATCGGTTCCGTTTCCCCTGAATCAATCGCACTCTCAAAAAACGCCAGGAAGTGATTCACGGGAAAGAGCATCCCTGATGCCAACCCTCCACTCCCAATCCCATCCCATCACTCTCCAAGCCACAGACTCCCCAGCCCCGCCAAGCCGGGCCCGCCTGGAAGCCAACTTCCTGGCGGCAGTTATCAGCATCCGTCCCATCAGTCATCACCTTCCCCGCATCCTTTGATCGAGGCCCCTCATGTTGTGCCGTTACCCTTTGCTCGCAATAATCCTGCTCGGCGGCGTCGCG
>JBGTJT010000734.1:0-9213 GCA_041744995.1 Pirellulales bacterium
CAGGAGGCCCAGGCGTCGGCGGACCGGAACTATCGGTCGACCGGGAAGCGGCGGCGGATCGCTGGGCGAGCCAGGCGGACCCGGTTCGACATCGCCCGGAGAGGGACCGGGGCTTGAGCCAGAGCCAGGGCCGGGGGAATCAGAAGGCGGAGATTCCTGCCCCGTCTCCGGTTCGGTCTGCGGCATCGCCTCGGCCGGCGGCGGCGAGTCCTGCGACTGCTGCTGGTCTTGCTGCTGCTGTTGCAGTTGCTGAAGCGCCTGCTCCAATTGGGCCTGCGCCTCGGCGGCCTGCTCGAATGCCTCGGCCAACTGCTCTTGACCGGGGAGCGGAGCTTGCGGGTCGGTGGGCATGTTCTCTTGCGGAAGCTGATTCTGCAGGTTCTCCAACTGCTGCGCCGCCTGCTCCAACTGCTCGGCCGCCTGCTGCTGTTGCTGTTGGGCTTGCTGTTGTGCCTGCTGCTGCTGTTGTTGTTGTTCTTGAGGAGATTGCTGTGGTGATTGCTGCTGCGGCTGCTGGGCTTGCGCCAGTTGTTCGGCCGCTTGCTGCGATTGCTCGGCGGCTTGCTGCAGCGCCTGCTCGGCTTGTTCAGCCGCTTGCTGCGCCGGCGGCTGGTCGTTGAGCGCTTGGGCCTGCGCCTCGGCGTTGGCGGCTTCCTGCCGAAGTTGCTCGGTCGCTTCGGCGATCTCCTGCTGAAGCTGGGCAATCGCTTCGTCAATGTTCCCCTCTTCAATGGCTTGCAACTGCTCGGCAATCTCGCGCTGCCGCTCGCCAAGCTGTTCGGCCTGTTGAGCAAACTGCTCGGCCTGCTGTTGCTGCTCGGCCTGTTGCTGCTCGGCCTGTTGTTGCTCGGCCTGTTGTTGCTCACCGGGTTGCTGCTCACCTGGTTGCTGCTCACCCGGTTGCTGTTCACCCGGTTGCTGCTCACCCGGTTGTTGCTCACCCGGTTGTTGCTCGCCTGGCTGTTGCTCGCCTGGCTGTTGCTCGCCTGGCTGTTGCTCGCCTGGCTGTTGCTCGCCTGGCTGCTGCTCACCTGGTTGCTGCTCGCCTGGCTGCTGCTCACCTGGTTGCTGTTCGCCCGGTTGTTGTTCGCCCGGCTGCTCGGTCTCGGGCGGATTGCGAAGCTGTTCGCCTAGTTGGTCGAAGCTTTCGGCCGCCTCGTTTGCCTTGTCGGTCGCCTCGTTCAGATCGCCTTGTTCAACCGCCGCCAGCACGTCCTCGGCCGGTTGGGCGACCGGGGCGTCGGTCGGCTTATTCAGATCGGCCTCGTTCAACGCGGCCTCCAGTTCGGCCGCTTCCTTGGCGATCTGCTCCTGGCGGCGTTTGACCAGTTCCAGCAATTTCTCCTTGGCCGCATCGACGTTCTCCGGATTCTCCGCTCTGGCTTTGGTCGCTTCGGCCACGTCGCGCTGGTCGGCCGCGGTCTGCTTCGCTTCCTCGGTCAATTGTTGAATGTTCTCGCGCTGCTGCTCGCGCACCTGACGGAGCGCCTCGGGCGCCAGCTTGAGCGCCTCGGCCACGTCCTGGGCCAGTTTCGACTGCCGCTCTTCGAGCGATTCCACCTCGGGCGCCTCGACTGCGGACTTCCGCTCTTCCAGTCGCCGCGCCTCGGCGGACACACTCGCCAACTGATCCGATAAGTCGCGCAACGAGGCAAATTTGTCGATGTTGTCCTTGAGATTCTCCAACTCCTCCAGCAGTTTCTCCACTCGCTCAATCGCACGGACCGCATGGTCGTTGGCGGCGGTCGCCTGATCGACCCGCGCACCGGGGCGGTCTTCCAGCTTAATGCGACCGGTCCGCGAGCGAATCGATGGGACGTCGGTCGCCGCCAAATTGAGTACCTCGGGAATCAACGGCGTGAACTGCGTGCCGGGGAGTATCTGGTTGCCCAGGTTTTGCAACTTGCCCGTTGCTTCGCCCGACAGATCGCGGGCTTCGTCGATGGTCTGGTCGACTTCGTCGGGCAACCGGCCGGACATGTCGACCGTGGCTTTCAGCACGTCGGTCTTCTGTCGGGCCTCCTTGAGGAGCACCAGCGTGTCGAGCAGTTCCTTCTTGATCTGCTCGTAGTCGGCGGCGGTTTCGCGCTGCAGCAGCGTGTCGGCGTCGTCGGACAGTTCTAGCGTGATCGCGCGGCTGATGCCGCGCTGCGGACCACCGAAGCTTTCCGGCAGGTTGTCGGTGACGACCATCTGCAGCTTGATCTTGCTGACGTGCTGTAGCGGGTAGCGTTTCAATTCCAATAGATGCTCCCCCTGCCAGGAGCCGAGGGCGCTGCCCAGCAGCAGTTCCAATTCCTCGGGCGGCTGCTGCTGGCCGTCGTAGGTGGCCAGAATCTCCAGCTTGGAGATCGTGTAGTCGTCTTCGACGTCGTATTCGATCGGTACCGTATCGGTCCGCTTGACAGTGATAATGGCTTCGCTCGGCTTGTGTATCCGAACCTTCGGGGCTTGGTCTTTCTCGCCGCGGATCGTGTAGTCCGACGCCGTGTTGGTGAAGCCGTATTCGTCCTCCAGTTCGAGCGTCCACAGCCGGCCGCCCGCGTAGCCGTCGTCGAGGGTGACATGCCAGACGCACTTGCAGCTATCGCCGGTCGACTCGACTTTGACGTCGCCTGCGGATTTGCCATCGACCAACAGCCGCGCCTGCTGCACCAGCTTGTTGGGCCGTGCGGTGACGGTGACTTTGGTGCCGATGGGAGCAAGGATGTTGCCGCTGGCGTCGAACTCCGTCTTGGTCGCCAACTTCGTGTACGCGGGATATTCATACTGAATATCAAAGCCGCCGATGGCCGGCTTGGCCACGACCGTCACGCCGTAATCCTTTGTTATCGCACTGCCCAGTTCGACGCGATAGGTAAAGCTCTGCTGGACGTCGGGCATCTCGATAACAAAACGGGGATGCCCCTCGGGAGACGATTCGGCCGGCGACATGCGGTGCAGCGTCGACTCGCCTGCTCCGTCGTTGGTGCGGACATAGGGGTCGTTCGCTTGTTCCGCTTCCACCACCAATTCCACCCGCAAGGTGTCGCCCTGAGCCAACACGACGTCCTTGCCCGGCAACACCGAGAGGCTTTGCGATTGCACGTTGCCGATGTTGGCGAACGGCGCGATCACGCGGGTGACCAATGTCGAGGCCTGCTGCGGCCACAGCACGAACACACACAGCAACACCAAGGCGGCGATGGCTGCGGCGATCAGATAGGGCCGAACGGGGCGGAAGGTGAACTCCTGCTCCGGATGCACGATGTTGACCTGGCCGACCGCCTCCAGCGCAACTTGGGCGATCATCGCCTCGCTTCCCCGGATTTCAGCCGCTTCGCCGCTGGAGAGCAATTCCACCGAACTGCTCAACCGTTCCTCCAACTCGGGATGATGCATCTCGATCAGCCGCGCGATCCCGACCAGCGTGAAGCTGCGAGCCAGCGGTCGCACCAGGTAATAGTAAATCGAACCAGCTACCGCTACGAAGAAGGCCAATGTGAGCAGCGAACGCGCCCAAACGCTGGTGGCGCCCACGACCGCATCGAGCGCGATCAAGACCAGCAGCGAGATGATCGTCACCGCGGCCACGGCTAGCAGGCCGCGCGTGATAACGACCAACCGGGCGCGCTCGATCGACTGCCGCAACTTGGCGACGATTTCCGGAGGGACGTTGCTCCCGGCCGCGGCGCTATGGGAATTGAATCCGCCTGGTTTGGGAAGAGTTGCCGTGCTCATGCTAATCCTACCTTTTTGCGAAGGGTCCATTCCGCGGTTACCACGCCCACCATCAACAGCAGCAGGGGCCAGGAATCCCAAATTCGGAAACGCTCTTGTTCAACTTCGTCGTTGATCGGCTGCCGGAAGGTTGCCAGCAATTCGCCGGTCCGGTTGATCTCCACGAATCGTCCACCGCCGTCGGCGGCCAGTTTAGCCAGCAAATTGCGGTCGGTCGTCAACTCGACCAATTCCCGCGAGGTGGCCGCCCGCGACTGGACGTCGATCACGGTTTCCACTTTTAGTACGTTCTCCTTTTCGATCAACGGCTGGGCCAGCGGGCTGTACAGCTCGATCCGATACTCACCGCCGTCGCCCGGCAATTCGCCGAGGGTGGCCTCGTAGCGGCCTCCGGAGTCGGGCAGGAAGGAAAGCTTGTGGCTGAGCACCAACTCGCTCCCCTGGTAGACGTGTACGGCCGCCTCCTCGTCCTCGATCGGCGAGAATTCCTCGTCGACAATCCGCGCCTTGACGACGACTGGGTCGTCCTGCCCGTACGATGTTTGCGAGGTTCCCAGTCGCACCAGATCGGTTCCCGCCTGCAACTTTTCGGGCTGACCCCAGCGGAGAATCTGGCCCCAGAGCCGGTGATGGTACCTGTCTCCCGTGCGATAGCGGAGCCGCCAGGTGCGGTCGGTCGCCATGCACAGCACTTTGCCGGAACCGACATTCTGCGTGACGATCAAGGCATTCTTGCGCTCTTGAGCGCGGCGCAGTTCGAGCAGATCCTCGATGGTCGCTTCGTTGTTTTCCTCGATGCGCTGGAACTCGGTCTCCTGTTCCGGCGTGGTGGCGTAGGCCAGCACTTTGGCGCCGGGCTTTACGTCGAGCACCGGATGCCGCCAGTAGAGCGGCGGCAGGTTGTCCCAGAACGCCACGTTGTCGTCTCCTTCGGTCGACTGCCGCGTGATCGGATCGTCGCGTCCGACGGTGGTCAGCGACACGGCGAACGACGGCTCCGGACCATGCAGCAGCGCCCCGTCGACCGGTTCCACGACGATCGGCAGCAATTCGGCCAGTTCCGTTTCGGTGTAAGCGTGCGGCATGAAGTTGGGGCCGGCGATCACGACGAGCGTGCCGCCCCGCTGTTCGACGAACTTCCGCAACATCTCGTCGGACCCTTCGCCCAATTGAGCGGGCGAGACGTCGCCGAGTACGATCAGGTCGAATTTCATCCACTCCTGTTCGTTCTCCGGCGGCAACGTCGCCTCGGTATCCTTGGCGGGGCGGGAAACCGAGGCATGGACCGCATCGGCCGGTGGTATTTCGGCGATCTCGTCCGGCTGCAGGAGCAAGGATTGCAGCTTGACGGTCTTGTCCCGCCCCGCCAGCAAGTTGCGCAGGTAACGAAATTCATAACGGGGCCGCGCTTCGACAATCAACACCTTGATTCGCTCGTCGGTCACCGAAATGCGGGTCGTCCGCCGATTGTTGTCGGCCACGATGTCGAGCTTGGCGGCTTCCTCGTCGACCGGTTCCGCAATGACTACATAGTTATGCATCCGCAGTTCATCCGGCGTGGCCGAAAGCAGCACCTCGGCCTCGAACGGATCGGAAGCAACCGAAATGATCTTTTCGTCCAGCGGGGCCTCCGAGCTGGCGGAATCTTGCGAATCGTCACCGCCAGGGGCGGGTTGCTGATTCGAGTCGATCGCGGCGCCTGTCTCGATCAGTTTGACGCGAATCTGCTGGCCCTTCAGGCCCGCGACCTGGATCTTGGCTTTCACGTCAACCCGGTCCTCCGAAAGCACCGTTCGTGGTCCGTCGAGCGAGACGACGGCCACGTCGATCGGCGATCGACGACTGCCGACGGCGACCGTCGATACCGGCACGCCTTCGGCCGCAAACTGGCGGGCGACCACTTCCGGCGATTCGGGTGCGTTATGATGCCCGTCGCCCACGATGATCACGCCGCCGAGCGACTTGGCCGGCGAGGCGGCGGCAACAAATTTCATCGCAGCGCGCATGTCGGTGCCCAATCGTAGCGGATCGGCGCCTCGATTGCTGGTTGCGGCGCCCTGGGTGGAAGCATCCTGGTTCGGTTCCGGCTTGAGATCGCCGACTTGCGCAGTTGGCAGTTGCGCAAGATCCTTCAGGTCGGACTTGGTCCAGGCGTCGGCATCGACTTGGGCCGCCTCGGAGGCGAAGCGATAGATGCGCACTTCGTAGTCGTCTCGGATCTTAGCCGCCAGACCCTGGCCGACTTTCTCGTTCCCCAGCAACACCGCCTTGGCAATCGCGGCGCGGCTTTGACCGGTGATCTCGTCGATCTGATTACGGACATAATCGGGCAGCGAGGCGAAGTAATCGGCGTCGACCAGCGTCACCGCCGCCGGCAACTCGTTAATCACGATCACCAGCTTTTCGTTCAAATCATTGAGCGAACGGTCGAGCCTATTGAGTACAGCGGGCAAGTTCGCCGGTTCGGTCGTGCTCAGTTCCTTCGCGTTCTTGGCGACCGCCTCCAGCGACGGCTTGCTCTCGGCATCGAGCCGCGCCAGCACACCCTTGAGACCCTCCCGCGTGGAGTCGGAGAGTTTGAGATCGCCGTCGAGCAGTTCGCGAATGTCGCCCGACGGCTTTTGGATGGCGTCGCGAGCGTCGGCGATCAATTCCGACAGTTTGGCGCCGCGGGTGCGACTCTGCGTTAGCGCGGCCTGTTGCTCCAACGCTCGCAACGGCACGAGCGCGGCGGATTCCGCCTGCAACTTGGCGAGAATCGGGCGCAATCGGTCGGTGGCGTCGTCCAACGCGTGAGGTCGCTTGGCGAGCTTCGGGTCGAGCAGTTCCACCAGCCGCAGTTTCTCGCTTTCGGACAACTGGGTATCGACCACGTCCATCGAGGCGGAATCGTCAACGAGTATCGCCACGATCCGTCCCTCGATCTGCGACAGAATACTGGTCAGCACCGGCTGGGCCAACATGAAGCCCAGCAGCAGCACCAGCGCCACACGCAACGAGAATAACGTCAGGCCCACTTTGCGGCTGACAATCTTTCGCTCCAACATGTATAGCGAGAGCACAATCTCCAGGCAAATCGCCGACATCGCGGCGATGAACCACAGCGACCAATTCGTGGCGAACTCGAAACTAGTGATGCGGCTGGCCAGCGAACAGATGGTCCACAAGCAGACGGTTCCCAGCACCATTCGCCCCAGCAGCATGGGCAGCTCGATCATCCAGGCACCGCCGAGGCGGCGGGCCGCCACGTGCGAGGCTACCCAGGCGGCCAGCAACGCCAGCGCCAAGAGAAACAGCGCCGAGGTGGGCCACGTGGCGGATATCATGTCGGGCCGAAACGCCCCATCGCCCAGGGTGACTTCTTCCGGATTCATCGTTTAATCCTTCTCGTCCTTCTCGACGGTTAGTTGTTCGACGCGACCGTTTCGGCGGCGCGGCGTTTGGCGGTGCGGCGCGTGCGGGCCGCTTCGACCAAGCCCTTCGCTTCGGCGCGGCGGCTGGTCATTCGCTGACCCTCGTTGGTGAAGTCCACCGCTTCGGTATTACCCGTTTTGCGATTCTTGCCGATCCAGCGGGTCACCAGATTCTCACCCAGCAGCGCCAGCAACGCACCCAACGCCATCAGTTTCCAAAGTTCCTGGCCGGGCACGTCCCCCTGCAACACGGCAATCAGATTCTCACGGTTGTTCGCCACGAAGAAATCGGTGAACCGATCGGCGGTCGCCTCTTCGACTTCGCCCATGGGAATCAGGCGGCTCTCGTCGGCGGAGGTGGTCAAGGCGATCGGCACGCCGATCGTCGCCGCCGTGCGCGCCTCCGAGGCGTCGGATTCCCCGGCGGAAGAGCCGTCCGCACGAAGCACCCATTCGTTGTACGGTTTCGGAAGCCTCACGCGATACAGCCCCGCTTCGGCCGCGCCGAGCAGTGTCACGGTAACGAAGCCGTCGGCCACGGCAACGGCGGCTTCGCGCGTCTTGCCGCTGGGAGCAATCACCTTGGCGGTCAGTTCCGATTCCTCGTCGCCGTTGGCCTCGGCCGCTTCCTCCGCCGGCGCGGCTTCCGTGTACGGCAGCGGCAGGCGGATGTTGACCACGTTCGCCAACTGGGCGTTCATGTCGGGCAGGATCGGCGAGGCGAGGTGATAGACCAGTTCGTGAACCATCGGCAGGAACGCCATCTGCGCGGGCAGGTTGCCGTCCTGGTTGTCGAGGCTCACGGCCGTCAGCGCCACACGCCCGCGGCCGACGCCCGACTCCAGCAGCAGCGGGTCGCCACTGCTTAGATTGCCGCCGGTGGCGGTTGTGATGGCGGCAGTCGGTTGAATTTTCCAGTAGCCGGTAAAGGCGGCGTCGCCCAAGTCGGTGGGGCCGTCGGCGAACCGCTTCAACGCGGCGTGCGTGAAGGTGCTTAGCGAAGGCTTGCTCGCGGCGGCGTCGTACGCCAGCGTGATCCGTTCGGCAATTTGCGCCGGCAGCAACGGGCCTCCGGCGGTCGAGCGCCACTGGTTGTAGAACTCCGGTTCGCTTTCGCGGCCCGGGGCGACCAACAGTCCGCCCCCCCGCTCGACGAACTCCGTCAGCCGCTGGCAAACGTCCGCCGGCAGGCGGGCCACGTTGGCCAGCACGACCACGCGATAATCTTCCAGCGCCACGCGATCGTTGAAATCCGGCGCGGAAATCACCTTGGTGGTGATGAATGTTCGCTCTGCCGGCGACGCGCCGGCTCCGGCGGCATTTCCGCCACGGCGATTGACGAGAGCCGTCTCCGGCGGCGGCGTCAGTGCCAGTTCGATGAACGTGGTCGCCTGGTCCCGCGCTCGATACGCTCCGTTGCCGTCGACCAACAGGATCGGCAGCGAGTCGAACGTGCTGACCACGCGGCTGCGGACGTCATCCCCTGGCAGGTCGTCGCTGACCAGCACCCGGGCGCTGAGTACCTGCGGGCCGCCGCTGCTGAACTGATGCTGGAACTCCACCACCTGACTGGCGCCGGGCGCGATCGGCGCGACGGTTTCCGTCAACGTGGTCTGCTCGCCAATCTGCAAACGGACCCCTTCGGGAACGATCGTGTCGGTGCCGGTATTCTCCACTCGCACCCGAATCGCCACCGCACGATCGGTGCCGATCATGCGGCGGGCCGGCTCGATCGCGGCGACGCTCACATTGCGGTAATTCAGCGGCAAGGTGAGATTTCGCAGAATGACCTTGGGCTTGGTCGATAGCTTTTCGAGCGTTCCTTGGAGGTACTCCCAACGGGCGACGTTGTCGGTGTCCCAGCCGACGGCCTGGCCATCGGTAATCAGAACGATCTTCTTGGCGGCGTTGTCACCGCGAGCGAGCGTTGCGGCGGCGACGTCGAGCGCGTCGACAACCGACATCGATCCGCCCACCGGCTTCAGTTCCAGCAGACGCTCGGACAACTCGCCGCCGGCGCTTACCGGCGAGGGGGTCACCGCCGTCGGCGTGCTGCCGGCCAGGACGATGCTTACGCCGT
>JBGTJT010000735.1:0-5640 GCA_041744995.1 Pirellulales bacterium
GCCCGAGCGGTGCCCGCCGGGCTTGCGTGCCGTGCTGAAAAAATGCCTCGCGCCAAACAAGGAGGATCGCTACGCCTGCGGCGCGGAGTTGAGCCGGGCGTTGCTGCTGTGCCTGCATCCGGAAGCGGAGCGGCTGATCGAAACCCGCGGCCGACCGTGGAAGCGGCTGGCGCAGCGGCTGTATATTCCGATGTTGCTGCTGTTCGCCGTGGCCCCTAACGCGGCGGCGGCCTGGTTCAATCATGCCTACAATCACGACTTTATCGAGCGGAACCTGCAGGATGCGATGCCGACGTTCCAATTGCTGGTGCTGGCGATTAACGGCGTCTCGTTTCCGGCGGGGATGGGCATTATTGTATGGCTCGCCTGGCCAGTAGCCCGCGCACTGCGAGCACGCGGCACGATTCCTTCGGAACAGTGGCCGTTCATCCGGCATCGTGCCTTGCGAATGGGGCACTACGTCGGCATGATCGGCGTGGCTTTGTGGGCGATTGCCGGTTGCCTGTATCCGGTGGGGCTGGGCCTGGCCGGGGCGCCGGTCGGAGCGTTCGGCTCGGGCCGGTTCATCATCTCCCTGCTGTTCTGCGGCCTGATCGCCGCGGCGTATCCGTTCTTTCTGATCACCGGCGCGACGCTGCGGGCGATTTATCCGGTGTTGCTGCAAACCAGCACCGACGACCGCGCCGAGACGAACTCCCTCTCCTGGCTCGACCGCGAGATGTGGATCTACCTGGGGCTAGCGGCCGGTGTGCCGATGCTGTCGGTGGTGGCGATGGCGGCGGAGGTGAGCAACGCCATGGCCGACAGCGTGCGATTCTTGGCAATGCTGGCCCTGGGCAGCCTGGTGGGTTTTTGCCTGGTGTTCGCGTTGATCCTGTTCATGCGCCGCGACACGAACTCGCTTCGCTTCGTGCTCGATCCAACCGGCGAGTAACGTGGGCAACTGTAAACGGGCTAGCAATGAACGGCGGTCTTGCCGACCAAAGAGGACCGCGGAAAGCCGAAAGCGGTGGTTTGGCCGCGGCCGGCCTTCCGCGAAACATCAGGCTGAATCGCGCAACCCATTGACACTTAAACCGTTACGCAACATCGCGCACGTCGGACTGAATTTCCCCAAACAAAATCGCCCCGGTTCTGTAACATTTCGGGCCGCTTCCCGCTTGGCTTGGTAGAGACAGCAGTAGTTGCCGTCCAAATCAAACATAAAGGGATACAGCCATGTTCAAGCACACTTTGATCTTTACCGTCATCATCACCCTGGCCGCCACCAGCACCAGCTTCGCCGGCAAGGGTTTCTCGCTGGGCGGCTCCAAGCACTTTTCCTCGAAGAGCGGCGGCTCGTCCAATCACAACGTGCAACGTCACAATTCCAACAACCATAACAACAACCATCAGCAACACGCGATCAAGAAGAACATTACCAGCAACTTCCACAAGCAGGGCCACGGCCACCAGATTCAAATCAAGAAGCCGACTTTCGCCAACCCCGTCGTGAAGAAGATCGATTCGCACTTCAACCACGGCCACAAGATCGAGATCAACAAGCACACCGTCAAGCATCACGGCGGCGGACATCATCAGCACCACAATAACCATCACCACAACAACCACCACAACCAGCACGCGAACGTTTGGTGGGGCTGCCACAAGCCGGTTCACTGCCACACGGTCATCACGGTGCCTTGCCACCAGCCGGCCGTCGAGGAAGTGATCGTCGAGGCACCGCTGTCGCAAGTGATGGTTAACACCACGATCCAACTCGATATGGCCGGCCTGTCGCCGGAAGCGGGACAACTGATCGTGCAGATGGACCAGCTTTCGATCCCCGCCACGATCGTCGAATGGAACCCGGTGCAAGCCAAGGCGACCATCCCGATGCTGAACCTGACCGGCCCCATGCGAGCCACCTTGCACCTGGTCAACGCCGACGGCTCACTGGCTCAAAGCGTCAACGTGGAACTGATTCCCTTCAACGAAGCGGCCCTGGTCGCCGCCCAGTAAGGAGTCGTCAGTCAACCTCCCACCACTTCATTCCTCGAACCGAACAGCCAGGCGGAATCATCCGCCTGGCTGTTCTTGTTGATGGATCACTCACTCGCCCTTCACCCGCCGCAGTTTGTAGCCGTCGTTACTGCTGGTGATCTCATACGTCGCGCCGTGGCGGGGCGTCGCGGTGCGATTGCCGCCGTCAATCGACAACTGCGTCGGCAGGCACTGTCCGTGGCGTCGGGCCACGCCCGCCGGTAGGGAGTGTTCTTGCGGCTGGTCGTTCTCCGACTCGGTGGAGAGGGTATAGTCGAACGTGCGATCGGTGCGGTTGATAATCGTGAACTCGATCGCCGCGGAGCGGGGCCGAGCGAACAGTTGCACCGCGAAGTAAGTCGGATGATCTTCATGCTGGGCGACCGCCACGCCGGTTTCCGTGACATGCTCATCGAGCATGTTGTCGCGGTGTTCCGGCGACTCCTGCCAGCCGACGAAGAACTTGTCGGTCAGCGCCTCCGAGGTGAAACCGCCGGAGCGATAGGCGTAAGCGATGTTCTCGGTCACCATGCAATACTCATAATCCGCGGCGGTGGCCCGATCCGCCGGAGTGCGGCCGTCGGCCCGGTGGCCGTACTTGAGCGTGCGAGCCATGTAATCGGCAAACTGTTGCGCCGCGGTCGTCAACAGCCACAGGCGCCAACTCGTGTCGGTCGCGGAAGGCGTTGGTCTGCTCCACGATCCGCCGCACGACCTCTTGGTGGTCGGGCCGGTCGCGGTCGGCGTCGACGGCGTCCGGCAGGGGAATCTCGGTGTAGCCCCGCGGCTCATCATCGGCAGGCTCTTGTGCGGCGAGCACATCGGCCAACAGCAATCCCAGGCAAAGCAGAACTGCCGCCAAGTACGTCGCCCCACGCCGCTGGCTACCGGCAGACGGCGAGCCGATCGCCCCGTTGTCAGGCTCAGCGGTCCGGTTGGTGTGGCATGGCTTGTTCATGAGATGCTCTCCTGTCAGATGCGATCGGACTTGTCGCCCACTCGGACCGCATGCGGTTGCGGCTGGATCCGCTTGCCATAGCGGCGGGTATAGACCTGCGTGAATTCCGCGCCGAAGAAGCAGATCAAGGCGGAATAGTAAATCCACACCAGCAACACCACGAAGGAACCCGCTGCGCCGTAGGCGCTGCCCATCGCCGTGCGGCCGAGGTAGAGTCCGATCAATCCCTTGCCGGCGTTGAACAACAGCGAGGTAACCAGCGCCCCGACTAGCGCGTCTCGCCAGCGGATTTCGGCATCGGGCAGCAGTTTGTAGATCATCATGAACAACACGGCCACGATCAGCAGCGAACTGGCCACGTTGCTAACCTCCCACACCCAATGCATGTCGATCCGCCACTGCGAGAGCCGCCCGTGGGCGGCTGTGATTGCGGCGCTGAGTACCAGCGACACCATCAGCAGAAAGGCTACGCCCAAGGCGATTAGGAACGACCGCGCCCGATCACGAACCATTCCCTTGATGACGTTGCGATTGGGATGCGCCTCGACGTCCCAGATCTGGTTGAGCGCCGCTTGCAACTCGCCGAACACGGCGGTCGATCCGACAATCATCGTCACCACGCCGAACAGAATGGCCCACAAATTGCCCCGGCCGAGGCTCGCATTGTGAGCGACTTGCTCGATCGCGGCGCCCCCTTCGACGCCGATCAGCGATTGCAGTTCTTCCACGATCCGCGCCCGGGCGGCCTCTTCTCCATACACGGCGCCGGTGATGCCGATGGAGATCATCAGCACCGGAGCCAACGAAAAGATGGTATAAAAGGCCAGAGCCGCCGCCATCCGCAGTGTGTTGTCGTTGAGCCACTCATCGAACGTGGTCTTCAACAGGCTGGCCAAGGTGATTACGCCCCGCAACATGAATCTCCCGTAAAGTGACTGTCAAGAGAGTTTGTTTGTGCGACCTAGCAAACATAGCAAACCCGATACCCCAAGCGAAGCGGGAAACATGATCCAGCCGCGGCAATTTGTCGGTGCTGGCCCAATCAGTTGAGGTATGATGGAATCGCTGTCAGCGTGCCGCCGTCAGCAACCAGGAACCGCGTTTTTTCCTTGCCAATTGCTAATTGCTGATAGCTGACAGCTAACGATGTGCCATCCATCAGCGAAGTCCTTCGTCGAAAATTGGAACTACTGACAGTGAACAGCGTATGCGTCTATTGCGGCTCGAACTTGGGCGGGCCGCCTGTCTACCGGCAGGTGGCCGAAGCGCTGGGCCGAGAGCTGGCCGGCCGCGGGCTGCGGCTGATCTATGGCGGCGGCAACATCGGTCTGATGGGCGCCCTGGCCAATGCAGCGCTGGCCGCCGGCGGCGAGGTGGTAGGCGTCATCCCCGACGATCTGCTGCGCAAGGAGGTCGGCCACCGCGGTGTGACCGAGTTGCACGTGGTCGGCTCGATGCACCAGCGCAAGCAAATGATGGCCGATCTGTCCGATGGTTTCATCGCGCTACCCGGTGGGCTGGGCACATTGGAAGAGCTATTCGAGGCGCTCACCTGGAGCCAACTATCGCTGCATATCAAGCCCTGCGGCCTGCTCAATGTCGACGGCTTCTTCGACGCTCTGCTGGCCTATCTGGACCATGCCCGGGATCAACGATTCATCAAGCCGGTTCACCGGGCGTTGCTGCTGGAAGAATCGGATCCGGCAGCGCTGCTGGAGAGGATGCTGACCTACGAGTCCACCCACGACGACAAATGGATCGAGCGCGAAGTAAGCCAGCGCAGCCCCGATTTTTTTGAGTAATGGAAGTAGGATGGGACCATTGTCCCGTCCGTGAAGCAACTAGTTATGTCATCCGGACGGGACAATGGTCCCATCCTACGCGGTCTCAAACCGCTTGCTGTATGGTCTGCCAAAGCTTTCAGCAACGGCGCGATGGGTGATCTCGCCGGCCATCACGTTGACGGCCGAGGCGAGGCTCGGTAGTTCGGCGGCGGCCCGCTCCACGCCCAGGTTGGCCAGTTGCATCACATACGGCAGCGTCACGTTGCACAAGGCGAAGGTACTGGTGCGGCCGACCGCGCCGGGCATGTTGGTCACGCAATAGTGAACCACATCGTCGACGATGTAGGTCGGCTCGCTATGAGTGGTCGGTCGACTGGTCGCGATGCAGCCTCCTTGGTCGATCGCCACGTCGATGATCACGCTGCCGTGCTGCATCAGCTTGAGGTCTTCGCGCTCGACGAGTCGCGGCGCCTTGGCGCCAGGGATCAGCACCGCTCCGACTACCAGATCGGCCCGCTGCAACTGCTTGCGAATCGTATGCCGGTCGCTGTACAACACGTCGACGTTGGCGGGCATGACGTCGTCGAGATACCGCAGCCGTTCCATGTTGATGTCGAGCAGGCCGACGCTGGCCCCGAAGCCGGCCGCCACCTTGGCCGCGTTGGCGCCCACGATGCCGCCGCCCAGGATGGTGATGTGCGCCGGCGCGACGCCCGGGACCCCGCCCAGCAGGATGCCGCGGCCCATCTGCGGCCGTTCGAGATACTTCGCCCCTTCCTGTATGCTCATGCGGCCCGCGACTTCGCTCATGGGGGTGAGCAGCGGCAGCCGGCCCTCGTTGTCGCGCAGCGTTTCGTAAGCGGCGCAGGTCGCGCC
>JBGTJT010000736.1:0-8853 GCA_041744995.1 Pirellulales bacterium
AGTCGGAACCGGCGAGTACGATCAGCCGGGAGTCTCCGCCGTGCGGCTCCAGGGCGACCAATTCGGCCAGCGACCAGCCCGCGACGCCCGCGATCCGATCGTCCACGATCACCAGATTCGGCTGCCAATCGACCAGTCGCCGCGCCGCCGCCACGCCGTCGTAGGCCAGCTTGACGAGCAGGCCGGGCTGGGTCAGCGCCAAGTAGAGGCACTCGGCTAAACTTTGGTCGGGGGTGACAATCAGCAATTTGGCGGCGTTCATGGCAGGCACGCTCGGTTTGGAAGGAAGGTCGGCGCGGGATCGAGCGCGCACTGCGCAAGATCGAACCGCGTCGGGTAGGGCGTGTCAAACGTAGCACGCAAAACCGCGCCGCGGGGGCGATTATCCAGCCGCCGGCAGGAAGAGGTCGCGTTTGGCCAGCGAACCTTGCCGGTTGGAACGAATGTGCGGACTGTGCAACCCTTCTCCCTTCGGGAGAAGGTGGCTGCGCAGCAGACGGATGAGGGGCGATCCGGCTGATTGTTTGCCACTTGGTGGCGCTGGTGAAGGCATAACCAACAAGCAGGGCCGCCCTCATCCGGCCTTCGGCCACCTTCTCCCACAGGGAGAAGGGTTGCACTAGGCAACCGTGTCTTCCAAACCGGTTTGATTCAGTCGTTCGAGCAGTTTCTCGCGGAGGGGATCGCCGACCGTTTCCTCCAGGTCGCGTTTGAATTCGTCTTCGATGGTGCCTTCCCACATTGGCACTCGGCGATAGTAGGCCGCCCGGCCGATCATGTGCGCCGCCACGGGCGCGGTGAGCAACACAAAGCAGATGGTGGCCAAGGCGCGGGTGGTGGCCGAAGTCTCCTGAAAATGCAAAGCCGCCGCCAACAGCAGGCACATGATGCCCATCGTCGCCGCCTTGGTGCTCGACGACATCCGCATGTAGGCGTCGGGCAGTCGCAGGATGCCGACGGCGGCGAGGATCAGCGTCAGGGTTCCGATCCCGACCAGGATTAATTTCAGTACGAGCATGGGCGGCGTGTTTCCATCTTCGGCGGCGCGGCGGCTTTAGAGGCCGCGCTGAATGTAATAAGCGAACGCGATCGTGGCCAGAAAGGCGACCAGCCCGAGCACCAGTCCAATGTCGAGATAAACCGCTCGCCCGGTAATCATGCTCTGCACGGCCAGCACGCCGATACCAAAGGTGTTCAGAAGATCCAGGGCGATCACGCGGTCGACCAAGGTCGGTCCCCGCACCAGCCGGACCAGGGTCATCAGGGTGGCCAGGCCGATACAGGGCATGACGATCAGCGTCAGCACATCGGTGAAGGTGAGGCTAAGAATAAAGCTAGTGATATCGGCATACGTCATTGAAACAATCCTTGGACACGGGCGCCGAGGCCCTCGATAATTTCCTGCTTGGCCTTCTCGATGTCCTCGTCAACGTACATCGTATGCACGTACAGCCACTTTTGATCGTGCGAAATGGCCAGGCTGAGCGTGCCGGGCGTGAGCGTGATCGTATTGGCCAGCAGGGCCACTTCGTCGTCCGACTTGCCGCCGATCGGCAGCGCGATCACCGCCGGCCGCATGTAATGCGTGATGGTCACCACGTCGTAGGCGACGCGGAGGTTTGCCTTGAGCAGCGCCCAGAGAAAGTACAGCACGAACGCGATTCGACGCCGCAGGTGCGTGAAATAGCGGCTGCGCTTGTCCGGAGCGACGAACCACAGCACGGCATAGGACAACACAAACCCTTCGAGAAAATTGACCGCGGTCAACCGTCCCGTGATCGCAATCCAGGCCATAGCCAGCAAGATGTTAATCAACAGCATCGTCGCGTCCCTTTCGACCTAGTATGCTAATCGAACTCCGCCCGACTGTCACTCCGTCGCCGTTACTCCGTCGAAGTCACCGCGCAGGCGAACGACAGCCGCGCGGCCAGCTTGCCGTCTACCGAAACCTTGCCGGACATATAAAAGGCGTTGGAAACCCGCTCGTCGAGCGCAACTTCGATCTGCATCGTCTCTCCCGGGCGGACCATCCGCTTGAACCGCACGTCGTTCATGCGGGTTGCCACCGGCACGCCGGCAACCCCCGCGCTGAAGCGGGCCAGCAGCACCGCGCCGGCTTGCAGGCACGCCTCGCAAAGCAGCACGCCCGGCATTAGCGGGTAGTCCGGATAGTGGCCGGCAAACCAGAACTCCTCGCCGCTCAAGTGCCTGCGACAGACAATCCGCTCGTCGGTCTGCTCGACAACTTCGTCGAGCAACAGAAACGGCGGACGATGCGGAATAGCGGCCTCGATCGCGGCGCGGGTCATGGGCGGGCAGGGCTTTCAGGGGGGCAATAAGTTGAATAAGACAGGAAGTTTGAACAGGGAACAGAGAGAACGAAGGGAGGTGTTCTCCGTTGTCTCCTCTTCCCTCAGTTTACTCAACGGAATTTAATCCTCAAACGCCGGAAACTTATTGACCGTAGAGTGTTTTTCTAGTTGTTTCATTCCGAGTTGGCTAGTCGCGTCCTCCTGAACAAAGTCTAACCAATAATGACAGGAGATTTATATACTGTTTAAAGTGCTCTTTCAGGCAACAGAGCGGTTCAGAGTCAACAGAGAATGAATTCCTTTGTTCTCTCTGTTTCCTCCTGTTCCAACCGCCCTGCCGGACACTTTAAGCCCTGGGTCGTGGCGAGGTCTCTTTCAACGGGCGGCTGCGGCGGATTCCTTGAACAGTTGCGAGTCGACGTCGTTGGCGACGATCACACCGTAATTCATCGCCCCCAGCCAGCCCGACATGATAATGCCCACGCTGCCAGCGTGATACAGCCCGCGGACCTGCTCCGGCAAGGCGCGGCTGACGGCCAACCCCTCGAACTTGGTGCCGAAGCTGGCCCCTTGCAGATGCTGCGTGTAATGTCGAAAGGTGAGCGGCGTGGCCGCCTCGGCGTGGTCCAGCTTGTCGCGGACGCCGGGCACGTACTTATCGAGGGCGTCGAGCGTTGTCTCGATCAAGTCTTGTTTGCTTGCTTCGTAATCTTGCTTGTCCAGATCGGCCCAGTCGCTGTAGCGGGCGTTGGTGCTGGAAACGATCAGGCACCGGGGACGACCCTCGGGCCGAATCCTCGGGTAATAGAAGGAGAACGTCCGACTGGTAATCTCGCGGCTAAGCAGCAGCTCGGTGCGAAACAGCGGCGCCGTGCTGCTAAACAGCAAGTCGCCGGTATCCTCGTCGATCGTCTCGTCCGGCTTCAGCGCCATATAGACTTGCGTGCTGGAATTGTTCAGCCGCACGGCGCGGGCGTCTTCCACGAATTGCTTGTCGAGGTGCTCCTCGCCGACCAAGTCCAATACGGTCGCCTTCAGGTTGGCGTTGGAGACGCAGGCGCGGCACTTGATCGTGCGGCCGTTCACCCGCACGCTCTGCACCCGGTCGCCGTCGACGTGAATCTGCTCCACGTTGCAGCGAATGCGAATGTCGACGCCGTTGCGGCGCAGCTCGTCTTCCATCAATCGGATAAGACGATCGGTGCCTCCCTCGAAGGTGTAGACCCCCTTGGACATGAAGTTGGAAAACACAATGCCGTAGCTGATCGCCGGATCCTCCAGCGTGGAGCCGTTGGCGTAGGTGATCGGCTCCATCAGCAGCCGAACCACGTCCTCGCGGCCGGGAAAGAATCGCTCGAACAGCTCTCCCACGGTCGTCGTCTGGTCGTCGTAAAAATTCATGCCGCGGGCAGTGTCGAAGAAGGCGTCGACCTGCTGCTTCTCCAGACCAAAGTCGGAAGTGAGCAACCGCGTGAAATCGTCGCGATTGAACGAGGTGGTGAGCGAGAACATCGGGTTGTCGAAGCGGATGTTCTTCAACTGCACAATCGAATCGGCGATCTCGGCGGTCCAGTAGCGGCGGCAGCTTTTGATCATGCCGACCGGAAAGCCGTGCAGCGAGATATCGAAAATGTGACCGCCGGGCCGCTTGAACCAGGTGGCCATGCCGCCCAGCTTGTAATGCTGTTCCAGCAGCAGTACCGAATAGCCGGCGCGCGCCAACGTGTTGGCGGCCGTCAATCCGGCCAGACCGCTGCCAATGACGATCACGTCGTAGGCATCCTGAGCGCCTTGGAGAAAGTCTTTGGGCATGGGACCGGATCGATTCTGCAAAAATGACAGGATTACGAATTGCAAGGCTCGGCGTTAAGGCTCCGCCAGCGCAATTGGAACAGGAGGAAACGAAGAAAACAAAGATAACTATTCTCTGTTGACTCTGATCCGCTCTGTTACCTGAATCAGCACTCAAAGACGTAAGCTTAGTCCTTGGCGTTAACGGCTAGGCGTTAATGGCGGAGGACGCGACTAAAGAACCCATGAACGAAACACCTAAAACAAACTACGCTGCCAAATAATTTCCGGCGTGCCGAGGATCAGATTCCATTGAGCAAACAGAGGGCAAGGGAGGCAACGAAGTACCCTTTCCTTCGTTCTCTCTGTTCCCTTCTGTTCAAATCACGCAAAAACCTATTATCCTGTCAACAAATCTATCCTGTCATCCTGTCATCCTGTCATCCTGTCATCCTGTCAAGAGTTCGACTGTCAATCCGGTCATCCGCTGGCGCGGAGGCAGCGGTTGGCCATGGCGATGCCGCTGATCATCGAACCGACGATGCCCACAAATCCCTGGTCGGTGCCGCACAGGAACAGGTTCGACAAGTGCGTGCCGCCGTCGAGCTGCTTTTGCGGCGCGCCGTAGACCGCTCCGTTGTCGTGCCAGGTAAAGCGGCGGATCGTCCTGGGGGTGAAGGTATCCTGATCGATGATGTGACGCCGATAGTCCGGCACGAAGCGGGTCGCGCTCTCGTTCATCGCCTCGTACCACCGCAGCTTTTGCAAATGGTATTGCTCGTCGCTCAACTCTTGCCAACGATCGAAGTTGGCCATCGCCGTGGTGCGAATCAAGCCCTCGGGCAGGCCCGGCTCGTCGGGGCCATAATCGAAGTTATTGGGCGAGCAAATCACGCCGGTCCGCACGTCGCACAGCGCTTCCGGCTTGTGCCAGGTGAACTTGTCGGAATCGTTGAAGAACACCAGCGTGTCGTTGTAACCGATTTCACTGGGCTGCTTGTCGAGCACCGAGATGGCCTCGACGAAGCTAAGTTGCCCGGCCAGTGCGGGATCGACCTGCGTGACGTCGTCGCACAGCCGCATGGTCTCCAGATGCCCCGCCGAGGAGATAATCTGCCGGGCGGCAAGCTGCTCGCCGTTCTCCAGCACCACTCCCACCGCGCGGCCCTCTTCCACGTGGATGTGGTCGACGCCGCTGCGCAACTTGAGTTCGCCCCCCAGTTCGCGGAACTTGCGGATCAGCTTCTTCAGGATCAACCGCACGCCAGCCAGCGGGCGGGCCAATCCTTCCAGAAATATACTGCGGAACATAATACAGAACTGGCCAAAGTCCATGTCGTCCTCGCGACCGTTGCCGTACCACATGCAAGGACAAAGGATCATCTCGATCAACAGCGGTTCGGTGATGATCTCGGCCAAGATTTGCCGCGTCGACTGCTGAAACATCTCGTCGTTCAGGTCGTCGTAGTCGACGATGCGGTCAAGCAGCTTCCGCAGATTCTCCTTTTGACCGGGGAACGCCCCTTCCACCTCGCTGCGAAACAGCTCGAAGTCGTTGCCGAATCGCAGCCGCACCTCGGGGAATGCGATCACGCTGCCCAACTGGGGCGACAGCGAGAACTCCTCCCAGCTAAACCGCAACTGCCGCAGCAGTCGCGCCAGCGGGCCTTTGTGGGCGCCCTTGGGCGTGAAGTTGGTGATCGCATGCAGTCCGACGTCGTAGTCGCGGCCGTTGAGGCGATAAAAGCTGTTCAGGCCGCCGATGGTGTAATGCTTCTCCAGCACGCAGACCCGCTGCTCGTAATGCGCCAGGCGAATCCCCGCGGCCAGTCCCGACATCCCAGCGCCGATGATGATCGTGTCGTACATGCGGCGAAATCAAACCTTCTCCAGATCCTTCATCCGCGGCTCCAGGTAGGCGACCGTGCTGGCCATGCTGGCCAGGTGGGAGTAATCCTCTTCGGGGATCTGCACACGATACCGTTTGCGCAGCTCCATCACGATATCGAGGAAGTCCATGCTGTCCAGTTCCAACTGTTCGCGGAACGAGACGTCGTCCTTGATATCGCTGAGGTCTTCATCCGGAGCGATGTCGCTCAGAATGTCGATAATGACTTCTCGAATATCCTCTCGCGTCATTCGATCTCTTCTCCCGATTCCTGGAGTAGCGGTCCGGCGGGCCTCACACCCGCTTGATGATCACTACCGAATTAATACCCAACATGCCAAATGAATTGTTCAAAATATAATCGACGCCCGACGACTCCCGCGGCTGATTGCAAACCAGGCCGGGCAGGTCGCACTCAGGGTCGAGCTGGTCGACGTTGATGGTCGCATGGCAGACGCCGTCGTCGAAGGCGGGCAGGTTGCCGCACAACTCCAGCGCGCCGGCGGCCCCCATGGCGTGGCCGATGAAGCTCTTGGTGTTGTTGAATCGCGTCGGACCCTCGCCGAATACCGTGCGCAGGGCGAGGCATTCCTGCGTGTCGCCGCTGGCGGTGCCGGTGGCGTGCGTGCTGACGATGTCGATCTGCTCCGGCGCCAACCCGGCGCGCTTCAGCGCCAGTTGCACGCATTCCGCCTGACGCTGCGGATTGGGCAGCACGAAATCGCTGGCGTCGCTGTTCATGGCGTAGCCGACCAACTCTCCGTAGATCTTCGCCCCGCGGGCGGCGGCGTCGCTGAATCGCTCCAGCGTGTAGATGCAGCCCCCTTCGGCGACCACGATGCCGTTGCGCTCGGTGTCGAAGGGGCGCGAGGCCTTGGTCGGATCGTCGTGCTCGGCCAAGGCGCCCTGGCTGCGGAAGCTGGCGAAAATGCCAAACGTGTGGATGCTCTCGGACACGCCGCCGGCAAGGGCCAGATCGCACTCCTCGAGTCGCAACATCTGCGCCCCTTGAATCAGGCCCGCATTGCCCGCCGCGCACGCCGCGCCGATGGTGTAGTGCGGCCCGGTGATCTTCATGTTGAGCGAGATTTCGCCGGCCGGATTGTTGGCCACGGTCCGCGGGTTGTGGTGGTGCGACCAGAACTGCGTGTCGTAGTCGTATCCCTTGAGTTCGTAGACTTCATTCTCGGTCTCGACGTTGCCGTGTTCGGTGACCCCGATGTAAATGCCGACGCGAGACGGATCGGTGTTCGCCCAATCGACGCCCGCGTCGCGGATCGATTCGTTGGCGCAGTACACGCCGACGCTGCCGGCCCGGGTACCCCGCCGCACCTCTTTGCGCTTCTGGTAGCGGAGTTCGTCGAAGTCGCAGACGCCCGCCAGCGTCTTGCCGACGTAGCGAATCTCGTAGGGGCTGACGCCGCTACGGCCGTTGAGCAGTGCCTCGCGATATTCGGGCAACGAATTGCCGTTGGGAGACGCCAATCCAATGCCGGTAATCACAATGCGCTGGGTATCGGGGAGCGATGCGATCATGCGCGCGAACTCTAGGGAAAACAAACTCTAGGGAAAACAGGACGATTCAACCGGCTTGCTCGCCACCGTCCAGTCGGCCGCGGAGCAGGCAACTTCAAGCAACCCTTCAGCGTATCGCGCCTGTGGCGGTATGACAAGCCGCGCGGCGACTGAACGAAGCGGGCCGTTCATGCATTATTAGGTGCGCCAAGCCAGCGGCCCAGTCGTTGCATTCCCTCGGCGGTCGAAACCGTCGGCTGGTAGCCAAAATCGCGGCGGGCGGCCGAGATATCGAAATAATGCGAGGTGGCCAGTTGGGCCGCTAGGAACCGGGTCATCCGCGGCTCCGATTGAACGCCCGCCAGGCGGTACACTCCCTCCAGGACGGACCCGATTCGCCAGGCCGCGGCGCGGGAGATCGATTTATTGAGCGGCGGCAGGCCGGCCAGCGACAATATCTCGTCGATCCATTGCCAGCAATTCACCGGTTCGCCCTGGCTGATGAAATACGCTTTGCCCGCCACCGCCGAGCCGGGCGCGAGCGCTGCGGCCGCCTGAATGTGCGCCACGGCCGCGTTCTCGATATAGATCATATCGACCAGATTCTCGCCGTCCCCCACGCGACGCAGTTTGCCGCTTTGCGCCCGCTCGATCAGCCGCGGTATGAGATGCCGGTCTCTCGGTCCCCAGATCAGATGCGGACGCAGGCTACAGGTCAGCAAGTCGGCTCCGTTGGCTGCTAGCACCGCTTGTTCCGCCAAGGCCTTGCTGTGCGGATAGTGGCAGAGCCAAGTATCCGGATACGGCGCCGACTCGTCCACGCCGCATTGATCCGAACCGTCAAACGTCACGCTGGGACTGCTGGTATAAATCAGCTTGGGCACGCGCTGCGCCCGGCACCCCTCGATCACGTGCTGCGTGCCCAGCGTATTGGTCTGGTGGAAATGCTCCCACTTTCCCCAGATGCCGGCAACCGCGGCCGTATGATAGACCACCTCGCCGCCGGCGCAGGCGGCGCTCACAGCCTGGCGATCGGTCACGTCCGCGAAGAATAGCTCCGCGCCGGTTGCCTCCAGGTCTGGGTTGCTGCGTCGACAAACGGCGCGGACCGGCAATCCGCGGCGGGTCAACTGCTCGACCAGATACAGCCCCAAGAAACCGTTGGCGCCAGTGACAATGTGCATTGCGTCTCGGGACGGGGCTAAGGGATTCGTCGGCGGCTGACGTCAGTAGCATGGCCGCCCCGGCCGTGCGTGCCATCCAAGCTGCACGGCTCAGGGCCGGTGCCAATCAAATAGATTCACAGCCTCTCAGGGAACCAACCTACGATCGTAGATCAATCGGCCA
>JBGTJT010000737.1:0-1905 GCA_041744995.1 Pirellulales bacterium
CAGACCAAGATAATAATACAGCCGGGCGCTGGGCCAATCGAGATTCGGCCGCAATCCCTTCTGCTCGGCCATCACAGCTTCGACCTGCTCGGCGGTATCTTCCAGCGAGGTGTCGCCGAATTCCTCGGCCCACTGGCGGCAGAATGTTTTGAGAAACGCCGCCCGCGGATCGCCTTGCTGATAGACCCGATGTCCGAACCCCATCACCCGGCGGCGTTCGGCCAATGCCTGAAGCACCCACTGCTGGGCGTCGTCCGCTTCGTGAGCGGCGCGTAGTTCGGCCATCACCCGTTGGTTCGCCCCGCCGTGCAGCGGCCCTTTGAGCGCGCCGATCGCCGCCGAAATGGCCGAATGCAGGTCGCTCAGCGTCGAGCAGACCACCCGGGCGGTGAACGTCGAGGCGTTGAACTCATGTTCGGCGTAGAGGATGAGCGACATGTCCATCGCCCGCTCCATTTGCGGCGACGGTTTTTCGCGAAGCAGCATCCAGACCAGGTTGCCCGCCAGGGACAGATGCTTGTCGGGGGCGACCGGCTCCTTGGATTGCAACAGTCGGTGCCGAGCGGCCAGGATCACCGGCATCTGCACCAGCAGTTTCTCCGACTTGCGGACGTTGGCCTCGTGGCTGTTGTCGTCAACGTCGGGATCCCAATGCGCCAGCACGCTGGCGCAGGTTTGCATCACGTCCATCAACGGCGCCTGGTCGGGGATCTTCCGCATGAAGTCCATGAAGTCGTGCGGCACCGATTGATGCTTGCGGAGCCGTTTGCGAAACGCCCCAAGTTGTTCCGCCGTGGGCAGATCCTCGTGCAGCAGCAGATAGGCGACCTCCTCAAAAGTGGCATGTTCCGCCAGCTCTTCGATCGCATAGCCGCGATAGTGAACGCCGTGGCGGACATCGCTAATCGACGTTTCGCCGGCAATCACCCCCCGCAGCCCCGGACTGTACTCTCCTTCAGACATGGTCGCCGCCTAACTGTGTGAACCAACATTCGCCTGACACGCCGTCGGCCGCAACCGCGACATGGACCGGCGCCCCGGCCTAGAATCGTGCACCGGCGCCCCGGCTTAGAATATAGATCAGAACATAAGCCGCGGGAAACGGCAATTCGGCTCGCCGTTCGGCCGCCGTATATCCCTGGGCCGAGCGGAAAAAGCCCTGCCGCCGTCGGCAAAGCGATCTGGATTCGCCTCGCCGGCGGCGTTACGCTGTACTGCTTGCAAAGTCAGTAGTTCCGATTTTCGACGAAGGACTTAGCTGATTGATGGCACATCGTTAGCTGTCAGCGATCAGCTTTCAGCGATCAGCAAGGAAAAACGCGGTTCCTGATTGCTGACGGCTGATCGCTGACAGCTTGCGCCGCCACTATTGAAGTTGTCAAGTTGTTCGCAAGATCGGAATTGGAACTACTGAAAGTACCTTCGGCGGAAATAAGTATTCATGGCGCAACCCACACCAGGCATCGATCAAGCGGGCCAGCCGCCGGCGGCAGCGGTCCGGTTCCGCGGCTCGGGTTGGCGGTCCGTGCTCGAGGTGGTACTGATCTTCGCGGTGTTCGTCATCCAGGGGGGCGTGCTTGCGCCGGGGGTCAACGAGCCGAACTACCTGGCCAAGGCCACGCACTATTGGAATCCCGACTGGTCGCCGCACGATTTTTTCCTCAACTCCGCCGACGCCCATCTCGTTTTTTATTGGACGTTCGGCTGGCTTTCCAACTGGCTTAGTTTGCCAGCCTTGGCCGTCACCGGCCGATTGCTCACCTGGCTGCTGATCGCCATCGGTTGGCAACGGTTGAGTACCGCCCTGATTCCGCGCCCTCTTTATTCCGTGCTGTCGGCCGCCTTGTTCGTAGTGCTCAACGTGCGGTTCCACATGGCTGGCGAGTGGGTGATTGGAGGCGTGGA
>JBGTJT010000738.1:0-11726 GCA_041744995.1 Pirellulales bacterium
GGCCATGGCGCTGCCGTTCTTTCCGCCGGATTCGCGCGCGGCATGGCCCGTGGCGCTGCCGCTGGTGCTGCTCGGGGTGGCGGTGCTGGGCGCCGGCGCCGCGCTCGGCGCGTATCGCATTTGGCGGTGGGGGTTGTTTGCGGCGGGGGCCATGCTGTTGATTGGCGCCGTCGGGCTGATCCTCGTGGAACAGCCGGCTGAATCGTCGCTGTTGGCACGCTCCGGCGGCAGCGATGTCGCCATTGTGATCGACGGTTCCGAGTCGATGCAGATCGCCGTCGCCGGCGTGACGAATTTCGATCGCGCGATCGACGAGGCGCGCCGCGTTATCGAGTCGCTTGGCCGAGGCGACGCGGCGTCGGTTGTGGTGGCCGGCGATCGGTCGCTGAAAGTGATTGCCTCTCCGGTCTCGCGCGTCGAGCAATTGAGCGAGAAGCTCGACAACCTCGCGCCGATCGGCGGCACAATGACGGTCTCCTCCGCGCTCTTCGCGGCCGCCGAGACGCTGACTCGCGGCACGAACCCGGCCAAAAAGATCGTGTTGATCACCGACGGCCAAAGTGCCGGCTGGGAGGCCGCCGGCGACGTGAACTGGGAGATATTGCGCGAAGCGGTCGGCGAACTACAGCCGGCGCCGTTGCTGCTCGTGCGCAAGCTGCCCCTGCCTGCACACATCAACAACCTGCAAGTTGCGGAAGTACACATCCCCCACGTCGTCGCAGCGCCCGATCAAGATCTGCCGATCGACGTGCTGATCCGCAACATGGGAACAGAAGGGGTACTGAAGCCGGTCGAGATCGAGGTGAGCATCGACGGCGGCCAAGAGTTGCTGCGGGGCACGGTGCGGCAGTTGGAGCCGGGCGCCGCCGAGACCATCCGCTTTCTTCACCGCTTCAAGCAGCGCGGTCTGCATACCGTATCGGTGAGCCTCGCCTACGCCGACGACCTCCCCTGGGACAATCGTGCCGAGCGCGTGGTGACCGTGTTCGACCAACTGCCGGTGTTGCTGGTCAACGGCAACTCGGCGACCCGTTGGCGAGACCGCGCCACCTCGTACCTGGAAGCGGCGTTGACCCCGGATGCCGATGCATCGGGACAGGCCGAGCCGGCCGGCGCGTTTGCCGAACCGGCGATTGTCGATGCCTGGCAGCTCTCGACCATTGAGAACCTACACGAGTACCGCGCGGTCGTGTTGGCCGACGTCGCCAAGCTGCCGGTCAATGTCGCGATGGACCTGGCGGAGTATGTCGCCGAGGGAGGCGCCCTGCTGATCGCGCCGGGCGGCCGAGGCGATCCGGAATTCTACAATGCATGGCGCGCCGTCGACAGTCGTCCGCTGCTGCCCGCACGTCTGGAAGCGCGACGACTCGCCCCGGCAATCGGCGGCGGTGTGCGGCCCGCGATCCGTTCCTTCGATCATCCGGCCTTGAAGCTGCTTGCCGCGAATCCCGATTCCGATTTCGCAGCCGTTGGTCTGACAGCCTACTGGGGGTTGCGTCCTCACGGCGGTGACAGCGCGGTACGTGTTTGTGGGGCGTTCGATACGGGCGAACCGCTATTGATTGAACGCAAGCTGGGCAAGGGACGGGTGCTGCTGACCGCCATGTCTCTCGACAACAACGGCGGCAATCTGCCGGCGAAGCAATCGTTCTTGCCCTTCGTCCAGGAAATGATCAAGTACGCGATGCAACTGCCGTCCTACAACTTGGAGTTCTACTCGCCCGGCGCCCGGTCGGTAACGCTTCCGTTGGATTCCGGGCCGCGGAAGAACGAGGAGGATTCACCCACCGAACCGCCGCCATCCGTCGCGGTGCTCGTGATGCCCGACGGTTCCAAGAGCGAAGCCGCGTTGACCGTCACGGCCGACGAGGTGCGGGCGGACTTCAGCCCGCTCGCGTCGCCGGGACTCTACCGACTCGAATTGCCCGAAGCGTTGCAGGAGGCGTTCGGGGGGCTGTTGCTTGATGGCGCGGCGCCGTTGGTGGTTCATGCCTCGCCTCAAGAGAGTCGGCTCGATGTATTGTCCGACGACCAATTGGCGACCGGGGGCGAGTTCATGCCGATCTCGACGGCCTCCTCGCTGGAGGAACTCATAGCGGCAATCTCCGGTGAAACATCTGGACACCAGTTCTGGAAGACGCTGGCCTTGGCGGCCTTGTTGCTGATGATCGCCGAAATCGCCTTGGCCCGCTGGATTGCCGTGCAACGACGCGTCGGCGGCGGACACCCGGCGGGATCGTCGCGTCCGCGGGAATCGTTGTCGGAGTCGTCCGCGGCGCGGCGTCCGAGCCAGGCACCCAGTGAAGTCACGATCGGATAAGGTAAGCCATGGCATCGTATTTCTCGGACCTGTTCGGCTTGACCGGATCGCTCTCCACTCCCATGCTGATCTTGGCGAGTGTGGCACTGATCGGCGGTTGGGTAGTGCTGCATTGGCGTGTTCCCGTTGCGCGGCGCAGTACGCGGATCGCGCGGTTCGCGATTGGTACCTGCGTGGGGACCGTTGCGCTGTTGCTGGCTTTCCGCTCGCTCGAACGCTTCCTGGTGCTGGCCGCTTCGGCCGATCTGCCTTGGATTGTGTTCGGCGGTGCGTTGGCCATTGAAGGCGTGGCGGCGCTCTATCGTTTGGAGCGCCAGTCGGCGCCCGCGCCTATCCGGCGGTGGACCGGTATCTGCCGCGTGCTCGCCGTGGCGTCGGTTTTGATCATGCTGCTGGAGCCGACGTTCTCCAAGGAAACGACATTGATCGACGAGCGGGTGGTGGCGGTTCTGGTGGACGATTCGCTGTCGATGGACTTGGTTGACGCCCAAGCGACCGAGTCGGAGAAGCTCGATCTGGCCGACCTGTTCTTGCCCGGGCGAATCGACGGTCGCTTTTCGGCGATGGCCGTGGGGCAGGCGTTGGACGAAGTGCGACGGCGACTGGACATCGAAGCGGCCTGGCTTGACCGATTGTCGGCCGGATCGGGCGACGCGCGGCGAGACGCGTCCGAGCGGCTTGAAACATTTCGGGCCGCCATGCGCGAAGCAAGCAGCGTCATGCAGTCGCAACGCGATACGCTGCGCCAGGCCATGTCGACGCGCGACCTGTCGGTGGACGACGCCCAGAGCCTGGAAGCCGCCCTCGCCGGCTTCGAGCAGAACGCCGTTGATGTGTTGGGGCAGGTTCAAGAGACCGCCGCAAGCACGAACGTCGACAGCCTGACGGAAAGCTCCGAGGCGCTGTCGCGGCAAATCGATCGAGTAGCCCTTGCGGTGGCCGACTTCAACGAGCAGGTGGGCCTGTTCCAAGCTGCATTCGATCGGTCGGATTACACCGCACTCGCCGACGATCTGCGGCGCAAGGTCGATGCGGCGACCGCGAAATCGCGCCGCGAGGTCGCGGCGGCAACCCTGGACGGAGTCGACGGCAATCAGGAGGGCTTGGTAAAGTCGCTGCAGGAAAAATATGTTGTCCAGTTCTATCAGTTTGCCGGCGAAGCCGTGGCGGCGGCCGCCACTCAGCGGAACGATGCGGTCTTGTCGGTTGCCGAACGAGGGACGACCGACTTCGCGACGGTACTGGAAAAAGTGCAGGCGGATGTCGAGCGGAATAAGCTTTCCGGAATCGTCCTTCTCAGTGACGGACGCCACAACGCCAAGCAGTCCTTCCTGACCGCGGCTCGCCAACCGGAGACGCGCGCCGCCGGTGTGAACTCCGTCATGATCGGTTCCACGGCGGTGGCCACCGACGCCGCCATCCGGTCGGTCGTTGCTCCCGCGCAGGTCCAGGCGAACGATCGATTTGTACTGGGCGTGGAACTCAAGTTAGACGGCCTCTCAGGCCGCTCGGCCAAGATCGAGCTGGTTCGTGACGGTGAGACGGTGGACGAGCAAACGGTGACCGTCCCCAGCCGATCGTTTCAAACGCGGGTCGAGCTGGGCGCTACGCCGACCGAGCCGGGGCTGATGGGCTACCAGGTTCGCATCGAGCCGCTGGAAGGGGAGGTGGTGACCGAGAACAACTCGCGAGACGTGTTTGTCCGAGTGACCGACGATCCGACGCGGCTGTTCATCATCGAGGAGCGTCCCCGTTGGGAGTTTCGCTATCTCCGCAGACTGTTCGCCGAGCGGGATAAGTCGGTCCGATTGCAACACCTGTTGCTCGAGCCGGACGGAATCGCCGGCGCAGCGGAACGCCCCGTGGTGCATGCGTCGTCGGCACGACCGCAAGGGGAGTCCGAGGCAACCGCCTATCCCGCGTCGTTGCAGGAGTGGATGCGGTTCGACGCCGTGATTCTGGGCGACGTGGCGCCCGAGCGGCTCGGTGCCGAAACGATCGCCGCGCTAAGATCGTTCGTGGCCGACCGGGGCGGGCGGCTGATTATCATCGCTGGACAGAACCACATGCCGTGGGCATATGGAAGCTCGCCGCTGGCGGAGTTGATTCCCGTCGAGTTCGAGTCCAACCGATCGCTCGCTTCCGCACGGGAACCGGGCTTGTTGGCCAGACTGACCGGCGACGGAGAGCAGCACCTCATTACTCGCTTCGACGACGATCCGGCGGAGAACCGCACCGTGTGGGAGGGTTTGCCCGAACTTTGGCTCCGTTATCCCGTACAAGGAACCAAGCCCAACGCCACGGTGTTGGCGTTCGCGATGCCGCTAGAAGAGCCGCCGCTGTTTCGGCAAACCAGCGACGTCCCCGAGGAAGCAGAGCGGCTGGGCAATGAGCGGCAGGCGTTTACTCGGGAAAACGCGTTGATTACGGTGCTGCCGTACGGCGCGGGTCAGGTGTTGATGCTCAATTTCGACGGCACCTGGCGTTGGCGGTATCGCGACGGCGACAAACGGCACCATCGCTTCTGGGCGCAAGTGATGAACTGGGCCACGACGGAAAAGCTGGCCGCCGGCAATGAGTTCGCCCGGCTCGGTACGACGCAGGACGTTTACGAACCGGGCGAAACCATTCAGGTCCGCGCCCGGCTTACCGATTTGGCAAACGCGCCTTTCACGACAGAGGGAGCCTCCATCGACGTCATCCACAATAATGCCGTGATTGCCCGTAAGAAACTGGCCCCGGCACCGGGAGTGCCGGGCATGTACGCAGCCGAGATCGAGCCGCAGTCTGCGGAGGGAGTCTACCGCATCGCACTGAGCGTGGACGACGACTCGGCGCCGGAGGTGGCGGCGGCGGCAAATGAAGTCGCCACTGAATTTGTCGTCGCGCCCGTCCAGTCGCTGGAGAAGATCGAACTCTCGGCCGATCGCGCTGCGCTCGACCAGTTGGCCGAGGCGACCGGCGGCGTGGTCGTCGCGCCGCGAGACGCGGCGAGCCTGCTGGAGCATCTCGGACCGGCGTCTCAGCCGGTTGTCGAGGAAGATCGTTATCCGTTGTGGCATTCATGGCCGTTGCTGGCCATGATTACCTGCCTGTTGACTTCCGAATGGATACTTAGAAAGAAGACTGGGTTACCATGAGCACGGCCACGAACACCAATGGAGAATCGCCCGCTACGCTTCCCGCCCCCTTGCTGGCCGTGTTGCGTCAGGTCATCCGACGCCGTCGGATGGTGCTCGCGGCGCGGGGGCTGCTGATGGTGATCGCCGTGTCGATTTCCGTTCTCTTGGCGGTGATGGCGATCGACGCGAGCGTCGTTTTGCTTTCGCCCGTCGCGCGGTGGCTGGTGACCGGCGCGGCGGCAGGCTGCGTGTTGATGGCGATCCTTTGGTATCTGGTACGTCCGTTGGCCCGACCTATTTCGTTGACTCGCATCGCACGGATCGTCGACGCGCACCATCCGGAATTTGAGGAGCGGGTGAGTTCCACTGTCGAACTGCTGCTGGAATCCAACGGCCAAGCCGTCGGCCATACCTCGCCGCTGCTGTTGCGCGAGTTGACCAGCCAGGCGCTCGATCAGGTGCGCGCCGTGCAACCGCGGCGCGAGTTCAGTTTGCGCTCGGCGCGGCCCTACCTGATTGCCGCCAGCGCCGCCGGGGCTTTGCTCGCCGCGCTGTGGCTTATCTGGCCGCAAGAAACGTCCCGCCTGGTGCAGCGGGCCATCGTGCCGAGCCTGGACCTGGGAACCGTCGGCAGCGATCAACTTGTGGTGACGCCGGGCGACGCGATCGTCGCGCTGGGCGACCCGTTGCGCATCGAGGTTGCGCTTACCGCCTCCCCGGCGCGACGAGGCAGGGTGATTTGCACCGACGCCACCGACGCCGAAGTCGTCTACGAGTTGACTCGCTTGTCGGACGAAGGCGTCGCGCCCGCCCGATTCGCGGCGACGGTTCCACGCGTCGACGCGGCATTTCGCTACCGGGTGCTGGTAGACCGTACCAAGCTTAGCCGCTACTACCAGGTTGAGGTGACTTCCCGGCCCGCGGTGGCTCGATACGTGATTCGATACGACTTTCCATCCTATACCGGTCTCGCTGCCGTGACCGAGGAGAACGCGCCGCTCGACATCGTGGCGCCCGCCGGCACGGTGGTCACGCTTGCCGCCGATTTGAACAAGTCGGTGGTCAGCGCCCGGCTGCACCTCGACGATCAGGCGATCGAGTCCGAACACCTTGGCGAGAGTGACGGGCAGTCGTCGGCGGCATGGCAATTTGAGGTGGAGCCGGCAGGGGCGAGCAAGTGGAGCATGGAACTGACCGACGAGCATGGCTTGACCCTGCGAACCGCCGAACACTCGATACGCGCGATCCTCGACTCGCCGCCGCTGGTGAAGATCGCCGAGCCGGAACTGGCCGAGATTCGCCTCAAGCCGACCGACATCTTGCCCATCGTTTACCTGGCGCGGGAAGACTATGGTATTTCTGCCGCCAGAATATTGGTCGACGTCACGCCCGAGCGGAGCGAATCGTTTGCCACGGGTCTCCCCCAGGCGAGCAGCGTCGAGCAAGGCACCTGGATCGGACGCGGCGCGCTCGATCTGCGCACCATGGCGCTGGACGGCGTGGCCCGGATGGAAGTTCGGGTCGAGGTCCGCGACAACCGGCCCGACGAACTGCAAGGGCCGCAGATCGCCCGCAGCAAGCCGATCGTGATTGTGTTCGACGCCCACGCCCGATCCTATGCGCAGCAATCGGCGGAGCAAATCGCCAACGCCCTGGCGGCGCGGCTCAACGAGGCGCTCCAGCAGTTGCGGGGCGCGAAGGGCCAACTAGCGTCGTTGCTGCCGACCCTGGAGACGCAGCCGCTGCAACTCGACGACCGGTCCAGGAATGCGACGGTCGCCGGTCGAAACGCCCTGGGCAACGCCGAATCGATTCTGTTGGAACTTGTCGAAACCCACGCCCAATCGGAATACGCGGGCGTCACCGATCAATTGGACGGCATCGTGATTGCCTATGTCAGCCCTTCACGGCAGATCATGGAACTGCTGCCGTTGGCGGACTCCAAGGCGGCGCAGGCCGCCGACGCGCTGTCGGCGGAAGTCAAGATCGACTCCGCGATTACCTACCTCGAATCGCTGATTGCTCTGTTCAACGCACAGCGAGATCCGGCCGCTCGGGCACGCGAGCTTGCCGCGGAGGCGGGCAGCCTGGCCGATCGGCAAGCGCGGATCCGCGACGCGACCGAAAGCGCCGTCAATCCGAGTACCCCTGAATCCGCCGCCGAGTCGATTGCACGACAGATTGCCGAAGCGCAAGCGCAGATCGCTGCCGAGACCCGGGAGTTGGCTCAGCGAACGGAAGCGGCCGGCTACCGAGACAGCAACGAACACCAGCAAGCCACGACCTCGACCCGACAAGCGGCGAACGAGTTGTTTGCGGACAATCACGAAGCCGCCGCGACCGCCGGCCAGCAAGCCGCCGAGCAACTAGGCCAGTTGTCGGAGAAGCTCGGCCAGAACTTCGAGGAGCCAGCCTCGAACGATCCGCTCTCGCCGCCGCTGACGGAGCAGGCGGCCGACTTGGCTCGGCGACAGGAGAATGTGAACGAACAGCTTGCCGCTCTGCAGGAAGGAAACCTGGCCGAGGCGCTCGCCTCGCTGCAAAAAGACCTGGCCGAACAGGCGGAACGGCTGGCCGAACGAACCGAGAAGCTGCGCGAGCTGGCAGAGCAAGGGGGATCGCCGCAGCAGAGCGAAGACGCCAAGGGCGCGGGTTCCGACTTAGGAGAGGCGGCCGAGAAGGCGCAGGAAGCAGCGATGCAACTGGCCCACATCGACAATATCCCCAAAGAAAGCCCGCTTAAGTTGATCGAGGGTCCGCAGTCGCCGTCGGATAGCGGCGGCAATCCCGACGGCGGGCAGGGAACCAAGGGGGGCGGCAGCAATACCGGCGCGGGCAGTTCGAAGGGGCCGTCGCCGTCGAACAATAACGAAAACAAAACCATGGGCGCGGGCAAGCGGCTCGGCAAGGCCACGCTCACCGCCGACGCCCTGTTGAATCAAAAGCCTTCCAATGACCATCGCCCCTCGGGCGGAAGCGGCACCGAGTTGCAGGCCGACGCCGAGGAATTGCTCCGCAAGGGGTTGGCAACTTTGATGGCGGACAACAATCCGCTTGCCAAGGGATTTGGCGGCTTCGGTGGCGCTGCTCCCGATGAACCGGTCCCGGACAGCCCGCCCAAGGAATTCGCCGCGCAAGGTTCGCCACCGCCGAATGACCAGCAAGGGCCGCCGAGTGGCGCCCAAGGAGGAGAACCGGGCGGGAGAAATCCTGCCCAAAAAGGCGGTCGGTTGGGCGCGGGACAAGGCAACGTCGCGGCGCGGCTGGCCGAAATGGGCATTTCCGGCGACGACTGGCTGCGGCTCCCCTCGGCGCTGCGGACGGAGATACTCGACGCCGCCGACGAACGCGCGCCGCACGAGTATCGCGAGTTGGTGCGCCGCTACTTCCAAACGATGGCCCGTCGCGCCAATCAGCCGGACGAATCGAAGTAACAATGAGGTCATGAAATGAACGCAAAATCGATCAGTGAAACGATAGACACACAGAGAGTTCCCGCAGCCCGACGAGTTCGTCGCGCGGCCCGGATCGGGTTAGTCTTGCTGGTTGCGCTGGCCACAATTGGCCAGGAGACTCCGCGGCTATGCGCCGACGAGGGACCGGCCTCATTGCGACCCTATCGCAAACGAGTCGATCGCGCCGTCGATTCGGCGTTGGTGTTTCTGGCGCGGAGTCAAGCCGCCAATCCCGCCCAGGATGGATCGTTCGCCGATTGGAACGGCGAAACCAACGCCGTTGTGGGACTGGCGGGCATGGCCTTTCTGGCGCAAGGCTACCGGCCGGGCGCCCCGCCGCACGGCAATACGATCAACAGCACGATCGACTACATTCTGTCGACCCCGGCCAAGAACGGCTATCTTGGGGTTCGTGGCGGACGCATGTACGAACATGGCATCGCCACGCTCTATCTTTCGGAAGTGTCGGGCATGGTCGACCCGGAGCGTCAGAAACGGATCGACGCGATCCTGCCGCACGCCCTCAAAATCATTCTCGATGCGCAGCAGGTTACCAAGAAAATATCGGCGGAAAGCGGCGGCTGGCGCTATGAACCGGACAGCGAAGACAGCGACGTTTCGGTGAGCGGGTGGTGTTTGATGGCGCTGCGGTCGGCGCGACTCAACGGAGCACCGGTGCCGGACTCCGCCATCTCGGACGCCATCGGGTTCATCGACCGCAGCCGCCATGCCGAGGACGGCGGCTTTCGCTACAATCCCACCGCCGATTGGTGGTACGCGCGGCGCGGTTACTGGGTTCGCAATCCCAGCAATCCGGCCATGACCTCCGTGGCTCTGCTGTGCCGCGAGCTGAGCGGGCATCATGGCGACGAAATCAACCGGCAGGCCGCCGATTATCTGATCAAGAACCTGGAACCGGGGCTGATGTTCAAGGCGCATCGCGAGTATTCCATGTACTATGCGGCGCAGGCGCTCTATCAAACGGGCGGAACGCACTGGGAAACCTTCGCCGAGACGATGTACAAGGATCTGCTGGCCAAACAGCGCAGCAACGGAAGTTGGCACGAGCAAGGCCAAGGGGAGATCTACCCCACCGCCATGTATGTCCTCGCCCTAAGCGTCGACTACGGCCAGTTGCCTATCTACCAACGCTAGCCAAGGATGCTTGTGCGACTTGATTGCCCGTCGGTTCAGTGCGCGTGTTCGAATGCGTCCAGCGGCCAGGGTGTTAAGAGTCTGCCAGGGCTGTTGGAACAGGAGGAAACGAAGAGAACGGAGGAATGCATGCTCTGTTGACTCTGCCCCGCTCTGTTGCCTGAAGAGTCGATAATAATTGCAAAATGAACGCCCGTCTCGTTCGCGCCAAGCGTTGATGCAAGCTGACACGACGGACCAACTTCGGATAGAACAAATGGTACAAGCTATTCGGCTATTAAGTTCGGGCGCAACTACGATCACTTTGTTTGAGCGAACCGAGGGAAAAGGAGACAACTGAGAATTCTTACCTTTGTTTCCTTTGTTTCCTCCTGTTCAACATTCTTGTTCCATTCAATCCGTTTCCACCCTTAAAGTCCTGCGTCCAGCGGTTTGCCCAGGCCGATCATTTCCAGCAGCGCCAGGGCGTTGGTGCTGGTCGCCACGCCGTCGCGCAGCCGGTAGTCGAACGTCATGCGGGGGCCTTCCCCGGCGGAATGCATCTGCTCGCGGAAATGGACGATCTCGGCCGCCGAGCGAATCGGTTCCACCGTCGCCAATTTCAGATCGTGCGTGGAAACCGCGCCGATCGCGCCGGCTTCGAGCAATCGTGCGATTACCGTTTGTACCGCCACGAAACGCTCCGCCGAGTTGGTCCCTTGCAAGATCTCGTCCAACAGATAGAGCAGGGCCGGCTCTCCCGGCTCGATTTCGGCCGCCAGGTCGACGATCGACTTAAGCCGCTGCAGCTCCGCCAGAAAGAACGACACCCCGTCGGCCAGCGAATCTTGAATCCGCATGCTGGTCACCACCCGCAGGCGCGGCATGTGCAACCGCGCGGCACAGACCGGCGCGCCCGCCTGTGCCAGGAAGACGTTGGCGCCGATCGACCGCAACAGCGTGCTCTTGCCCGACATGTTCGAGCCGGTCACTAGCAGCAACCTGCCCGGCGGGCCGACCGTGACGTCGTTGCGGACGCAGTGCGTTGGCGCGATCAGGGGATGTCCCAACTGGTCTGCCGAGAAGATCACTTCGCCGTCGCTGGTCTCGTCGACCTCGGCGAAGGTCCAGTCGGGGTGCAGATAGGCCAGCGAGGCCAGCGAACAGAGCGCCTCGAACTCGCCGAGTGCTGCAAACCACTGCGGTACGTGTTGTCCGTGGGCCAGCTTCCATCGCGTGAGCTTGCCGGCAATGTGAAAGTCCCACAAGCCCAATAGCTGCAACGGCACATACAGCAAGATCACCTTGCGGATGTCGGCCAGGTTCATGACGTCTGAAAGTTCTTCCAACCTGGCGGAGGCGTCGGCCGCTTCGTCGGTCACCGCGGCGTGCAGTCGGCCGAGCTGCGCCGAGCTGGTCGGCATCCGGCGCATGGCGTCGAACAGTTCGCGATACTGCCCCACTTCGTCGTGGCGGGAGGAGATCGTGCGATAGACTTCGTGAATCCGCGGCGCGAACACGCCCGTCAGCACGATGTTGACCACCACCAACAGCGAGACGACCGCCCAGCCCAAGTCGGCCGGGATCAGGTCGGTCGAGGCGACGACGACCATCGCCACGGTGGCCGCGGCCAGCAGACGGGCGATCCAGACCCAATGTCCGCCCATCGGCAACTGCGGCGAGGCGGCCCAGTCG
>JBGTJT010000739.1:0-6691 GCA_041744995.1 Pirellulales bacterium
GGTCGACTGCTGTCGACCGACGAAGTGCTGCTGCGCTATAGCGCCGCGACCGACAACTACGAACTGCTGCCGGGCCGCGCGGTACTCAACACCGGAGACGAACTACTGGTGCTGCCGACCTTCCGGCCAATGATTACGGTCGCCGGCGTGACGATGGAACTCGACGGCGGCACGCGGATCAAGCTTCAGTCGCTTGACGAGAACGAGAATCCCGAAGTCGCCGTGCAGTACGGCCGGGCGATCTTGATGACCGTCGGCCGCGCGGATGCTTCGATCAAGTTGAATTTGGGGGATCAGTCGGGCGTGTTGCGTTTCGGCGACGCCGATTCGAAGGCGGCGATCGAAGTGCGTCCCTGGCGTCCATTGGGGAGCGATCCCCGCACCACGCCGGCGTCCTACGCAGTCGATCTGTACACCGCCAGCGGCGACTTGAGATGGGAGCAACTGGCGGCCCCCCTGCCGTTACGCGCCCCGCATCGGCAGATTCTCTCGCCGCATCCGGACGACAATGCAGAGCAGGCCACGCGGATTCCGGCCTGGATCGCCGCACGTCAGGTGTCGGCCCTGGATCGCCGCGCCATGCCGGTCGTCGAGCAGACGTTGCGGGCCGATGCCAATCCGCGACCCGGTGCGCCCCCGACGGACGTTCGCCTGCGACTGATCGAACTGACCAACATCCGCAAGACGGAGGTCCGTTCGTTGGCGTTTCGCAGTTGCGCACTGATCGGCGCCTACACCCCGCTGGTGAAGGCGTTTGACGACGTCGACCACAAGGCAAACTGGGACGTGGCGGGCTACGCGCTGCGCGACGCCTTGCTCAGCGACCCCCGAGCGGCGGACGAAGTGCTGGCCGCCTTCGAGCGGTTCTACCCGGAGCATGCCGAGCGACTGTACCGCATGCTGTGGGGCTACAGTCCGTCCGGCCTGACCGACCGGGGCGAGGCGAAAACGTTGGTGGAACTGCTCAATCATCCCGAACTGGAGTTTCGCGTGCTGGCCTTCTGGAATCTGCACGACATTACCGGTATGCGGCTCTATTACCAGCCGGAAGCCCGACAGGCGGCACGCGAATCGGCGATTCTGCAATGGGAGAAGCGGCTCAGTAGCGGCGAGATCCTGCCGACGCAACAGCGTCGAACGGAACCATAATCGTCCGAATTAACCCAGCACCGCCTCGGCGCCGTCCCACACCTGCGGCAAAAACTTTTCGTTGATTCGCTCGCGGGCCATTGCCTTTTGGCGGTCGTTCATGAAGTGCCGGCCGACGATCGCTTCCAGAATCATATCGTCGCTCTTGAACAACTTGCTCAGCGCCCAGGGACCGCTCAGCAAGAAGGCGTTCACGGCGCGGAGCCGTTGCGAGCCGTCGTTGTTTTCGATGTCGATCTCGATCACCACAAACGCGCCCATCGTCGGCACCTGGGCGGGAATCGTCGACGCCCGCACAAAGCCGTCCTTGACCTTGACCATCCAGCCGCGGCCGTCGTTCTCCCAGTGGGCGATCACTTCCTTGCTGTTGCAAACCAGGTAGTGATTGTAGCGCCCCAAATGGGCCGGCGGTTTGAGTGACAGCCCGTCGCGCGGCTCGTCCTGCACCACTGTGGCGGCCGGTTCCGAGTGGTCGATCGCGAGACCCGCCAGTTGCTCCACCGCGAGCGGTTGCCTGCTCGAACCGTCGCCACCGATCGCGTCGGCCAGCTTGGGCATGCGAACGACCGCCTGACAACGGCTGCAATGCCCTAGCACTTCGGCCCATTGCTCATCGAGCCGCAACTTCGCCCCGCACCTTCCGCAAACGGCAATACCCATGATTGGCCCCCTGGGCAGTTTCGCTGTGAACTTCTGCCTCGACTCGATTTTACTGCCGCGAGGTGGTGCAAAGCAATATTTTTCTGGAATTGGGGGGAATTGCTTCGAGTCTTATTTCCCACTCTACAAGCCCACTCTACGTTCATCCTTGCGATTCCCCTCTCGACGAATTAGTATGCTGCCAGCGACCGCACCACGGAGAAAGACCATGATCAATCGTCGACAAGCCTTGGGCACGCTCGCCATCGTCGCGGCCGCGCCCGGAACCCTCGCCCGCGCCGCGTCCAGGCGTGTCGATCGGCTCAAGGTTCTCTCGTACAACATTCTTGAGGGGGGCAATCGCCAACCACTCAAGCAGACCGCGAAGGTCATTGCTGAGTCCGGCGCCGACTTTGTCGGCATCCAGGAGATCATGGCGAGCGGTCCGAAGCTTGCCGAGTTGACCGGCATGCATCTGTTCGATCAGGGCAACGAAACGACGTGCATCCTCAGCCGTTGGCCTCGCGATCGCACGACGGCGGGCAACTGGGGCGCCCGGTACCTGGTGCCGGACCGCGGTCCGGTCTGGATCTTCAACGCCCATCTCCCTTCCATCCCGTATCAACCGTATCAGCTCGCCCGCATTCCCTACTACGAGGAGCCGTTCATCTCGACGCAAGCCGAGGCGATCGCCGAGGCGCTGCGCGCGCGTGCCGTACCTCTATCGCGGCTGCTGATGGAAGTCGGCCCAGCGATTGCCACTGGCGAGCCGATCGTGCTCACCGGCGACTTTAACGAGCCGTCGCACCTGGACTGGACCGAACGCGCCGCCGCAGCCGGCCGCTGCCAGCTCTCGGTCGCTTGGCCCACCAGCCGTACGATCATCGACGCCGGTTTCGCCGACGCCTACCGCACCTTGCATCCGGACGAGGTCGCGCATCCGGGGCTGACGTGGACGCCCCGGCCTGCCGAGCGTGACGTGCCCGACCGCATTGATTTCATCTACACCCGCGGGCTGAAGCCGACGGCCACGGCCGTAATTGGCGAGTCCGCCGAAAAGGCCGACGTCGTCGTCGATCCGTACCCTTCCGACCATCGCGCCGTTCTTGCGACGCTGAGCTTCGAGTGACGACCGATTCGGCTGGGGTGGTATACTGATCTCCTTAAAGGCTCTCAAACTCGTACAGGGGACTTGCACCCCACAACAATCACGCCCGTGCCGGGCGTACACAATTCAATGAACCGAAGTCGCGGACGACGCGCGTTTTGAAGCCATGTTTTTTTGGCCGCGCATCGGTTATCGCGAGACGTTCGCCCTTAAAGAATACTCCGATGAACTCTGTCTACCTCGAAACAACCGTCATCGGAAACATCGCGGGGCGGATGCATCCCGATCCGAAGATTGCTGCGCGGCAACAAGTCACGCGAGAGTGGTGGACCACAGCTCCGGATCGGTACGATCTTTACGTGTCTGAAATCACGATCGAAGAGTGCGGTGATGGTGATCCCGATGCGGCGATGGAACGTGTCGAACTCGTCAGAAACATCGATTTGATCGAAACGTCAGCGGAAGCCGAAGAACTCGCCGAATTACTCGTCAACCGGTTGGCAGTTCCGGCATCGGAACCGCGCGACGCCTTACATATCGCCATTGCCACGGTGAATGCGGTACAATTTATCGTGACCTGGAATTTTAAACACATCCTGAACCCGCACCTTCAGACGAAGATCGCCAATGCGTGTCGGGAAGGTGGGTATGATCCGCCAGTCGTTTGCACACCCCAACAGCTTTTGGAGACCGAAGATGATTCCTCCTGATCCAACCGATGAAATTCGGGCAATCAAACGCAAACTCGCTGCTGAATGCGATTACGACATTCATCGCATCGCCGAACAAGCCCGACGGCGCCAGCGTGAGTCAGGGCGGAAAAGCGTGACGCTGCCGCGGCGTCCCCTCACAGCCGAAAACACGGCGAATCAATCGATGCACCCGACCGAAATGGGCGGTCGGGATTCAGCATGAAATCGACGTCAAACGCGCCCATTCTAGCGGTCATAATCGGGTAAGGGCCACCGTCGCCGGTGACCCTCCCCACACCACCTGACATGCGCACTCTGCATCCGGCGGTTCGACGCAGTTGTTTGAATTTAGTGGAGCAAGCTCGGCCCAGAGAGTCTTCATTCTGAGCAGCCCCGGCAGTAGGCCGGATCAAGCGGCGTATACAGCGAACCACTACCAATGAACACAACCGCCGCGCCGCTCCGGCAAGACCGTGTTTGGCATTTGCGTTTGCCGGAACGGCGCGGCGGTTGTGACTCGTTTGATGGCAAAGCTTATTGCGCCGCTTGGTCCGGCCTACGGCTTGCAACCAAGCGTTGTTCAGCCCCAGTAGCCTTTGCGACTGCGTGCATGCCGGATGGCTTGACGTATCGGATCGATTTGATCGAAACGTCAGCGGAAGCCGAAGAACTGGCCGAATTACGCGTCAACCGGTTGGCAGTTCCGGCATCGTAACCGCGCGACGGAGACATCCTCGGTTTCCGGCCGCGAGGGCATTCGTGGTATCCGTGTCATCCGTGGTTAGAGCAGGATTATCTTTCGGACCGCGGATGACACGGATGGCACGGATCCCACGGCACTCGCCACAACAAGACGGAACAAAACTCGGTGCTTTTTCCAGGGGCGTTGCCCCTGGCGACGGTGAGCTTGGCCGATGGCCAAGCGCGGCGGCAAACGGGGAAGCGCCACTTCAAAAGGCGGGAGCGAATGGGGGCCTCGCCGAGCCGCCCGCGGGGAATTTTTCAAAATGTCGCGCGCCAATTCGAAAGTTGCGCCGGTATAGCGAGATATGCAAAACAGCACCCCCCGATTGGGCCAAAATGTTGCAAAATGTCGCGCGACAGTCGACCAACGTCGCGCACGGCGGAGCGGCTGGCCGCCGAAACATTCTCCCGGAGGGGCGTACTCGGGAACCTGATCGACCCGCCGACGAATAGAGCGGAGCACGTTTGCAGGCCAGGGCTATCGAGGCAATTCATGAGGGGACTCCTGCCAGCAAAAAAGAAGAACCAGCGTTCACATATAGTGACATATGTACACTTATTTGTCAACCTCCGTTTTGGGCCAACGAGCCGACCCAGCACCGCCGCACTGGCAGCTAGCCGCTGCCAGTGCCACGCGGCCGAATCGTCATTGGGCCAGACTAGATTGATTGGTGGGCGATGCCCACCCAACGACTGTTGCTCGATTCTCCGCATCGAGAAGCGGTGCTAACAACCGTGGCCCACCTTGCGCCAGTCGCATGCTTCCAAACCGGACAAGCACCGCCTCTCGATTCGGAGAATCGAGCAACCGTCTTGCGGCCGTTTGCTTGTTGCGGCCTGTTCGGAAGGGGCGTAGAATCGCGGTATGACGGCGTCTCGATCGAATAGGCGGTGGAGGGGGCATGCACAATGTTGTCGCCCGCCGTTAACCGGCTTGTTGAAGAAGATTCGGAATAGTAGCAAGTTAGGCGACTTACTTTATTGATGCTCTGCGTCGCTACTTAAAGCTGTCCTGACACCGGAGACGAGGGCGAATCGCATAGGGGCGGTCATCGCTTACCGCGCTGCCCACACCACCTGACATCCGCACTCAGGCATTCGTGGTATCCGTGTCATCCGTGGTCAGAGCAGGATTATCTTTGGACCCCGGATGACACGGATGGCTTGGATGTACGGGAGAGGCGATGGTGAGGTTCGCGGACAGAGGGAGGTCGAACCAGACCGGTCGAGGCAATCATTGGCCTTTTGCCAGCTTGTTCAAATCGGCTTCCAGCGTCTTCAGGCGCTCGGCCATGGCTTGGCGGCCTGCCGCGACGTCTTCCTGCGGCGGTTGGTAGGCGAACAGGTAGAATTTCACTTTCGGCTCCGTGCCGCTGGGGCGGATGGCGACGTAGTTGCCTTCTTCTTCCAGATCGATAATCACCATGTCTCCTTGGGGGCCTTCCAGACGATCGACGGCGCCGTCGGCCCGGCGGACCGTTTGCGCCAGGTAGTCGCGCACCTGGGTCACCGCCAGGCCGCCGATCGCCTGCGGCGGATTCTCCCGCACTTGGGCCATCAGGGCTTGCATCGCCTGCATTCCCTCGGCGCCCGGCATCACCACCGAGACGGTATGCTCGGCATGCACGCCGTGCTCGGCGAATAAGGCGTCGAGCTTCTCGCGAAGCGACTTCCCCTCGGCTCCGGCGGCGGCGGCCACTTCGGCCAGCAGCATCGAGGCGACCACGCCGTCCTTGTCCCGGGCGTACTGGCCCACCAGGTAGCCGTGCGACTCTTCCGCCCCGAACACGAACCCGCTCGGACCTTGTTCGTCCATGGTCATGCCGATCCATTTGAACCCGACCAGCAAATTGCCGCAGGTTCGCACGTGGTACTTGTCGGCGATGCGACGGATCAACTCGGTGGTAACCAGCGTCTTGACCACATACGACCGCACATTCAGCCGCTCTGCCTCTTGATGCCGGGCCAGGATGTAATCGGCCAGCAGTGCGCCGATCTGGTTGCCGGTGAAGGTTTCCCATTGGCCGGAGGCGTCGAGCGTGATCGGCGAGGCGCAACCGACGCGATCGCAGTCGGGATCGGTGGCCATCACGAATTCCGCTCCGCTCACCTGGGCGCGCTCGATGAGGGCGTCGAACACCGCCGGATTTTCCGGATTGGAGACATGCTTGGGAACGTTGGGGAAATCGCCGTCCGGCGCGGCGTGCGGGGCGAACAACTCGACCTCCTCGAAGCCGTCGGCCTCCAACGCCGGCATCACGCCGGAGGCTCCCACGCCGTGCAGCGGCGAGTAGATCAGCTTCAGATCGCGCGGCCCCGCCAGCGCCTGCTCTCCTACGGCGGCCAGGAATGCCTCGCC
>JBGTJT010000740.1:0-2740 GCA_041744995.1 Pirellulales bacterium
CGACCGCGCACAGGCCCCGGCTGCTGGTGGCCTCGGCAATCAGCCGGCCGCCGGCGGCGCCGACTACTCGGCCGCTGGTATTCGAGTGGAACGGCGGAGGGTAGCGACAAACATAACATAGCCACCCGGGCAAGCCGGGGGTATTTTGGAAGCGATCGTTGAGCCGCGTTGTCGAAACTGTCTGCGCACCTGAACGTCGAACGGCAGCCGTAACCGAGCGGCGACGAAAGATTCTCAATTTCAAATCCGCCCGACTTCGCCACTTCGGTTCACGGCATGGTTCTGTGGCGTTTTAGTTTAGCATGGTGACAATCGCGGCGACGGGCTGGCCACCACGGATTATAGCGTAACCCTTGCGTCCGGCCAATTGTTGCCAAGTTGACGTTGGTGAACAGAACGATCGAATCGTATCACCTTGCCTGATGTTATCGAGGAATATTCGGGATTCTAGTTTGAATTTGGTAACCGTGTGGTCAGTCGGCGCAAGTTCCTGCGTCACAGTTTCGATTGATACCTCTGATTGAAGGAAGTCATCTGGCGGTATGTAGTCAAGGACAATTTGCCAAGTGAAATCGGAAATCCCACCTTCGGTCAAAAAGTAGATTTCACCCACATGACAGCGCTGGCAGTATCGGACCATTTGGCCACGAATGTTGCCACATTCAGCGAGAAATGAGAACAGGCTAGGATGTAGTTGTTTGTCCCATTCTTCGTATTGGCCGGAACACCGGAAGCAACATTGACGTCGCGCGGCTTCAGAATAAAGAGCAGGATCGAAGGGCTTCGGTTTTCGAAACATACGACGATGCTAAGCCACAGAACTTGTATTTATTGCGCGCCGTATACTCATTGTCGAGGCGCGCCGATGCACGTTAACGCGCAGTTCCGTCAACCTAGATTCTACGCGCAAGAAGCGGATGTGCAATGCTTAAGAGTTAAGTTTGTCGGTCCCCGCAGTGCGCGTTATTCGCCTGCGGGGTGGCTAGCCCGCTGGATCACCTGAAGCAGTCGGCCTGAGAAGGGGCGGCGTGGGTTGGCGACGCTCACTCGCTTGCGCTTCGTGCTGGTATTGGTCCGGCAGGCGATCCAACGATATCGGAATGATTGGGAGAAAAATGGATGGCAGAAAGATCGGAAGGGATTTCATTTTTCTGCCATCCATCTTTCTGCTATCGTCTACCAGCAGTTCACACTGCCGACGAGCTACCGCTCGACGCCAGATGGCACCCAAAACCGTGCCAGGCCAGGGCAGAGCCGCCCGTGCCTCCCCGCCGTTGATTTTACAATCCGCTGGCCACCGCCGCTCCCGTGGATGCGATGGGCCGCAAGTTTATGTGAAGACGATCGCAGCTCCATGATCGAGTGAACGTCGAGCAGCGCAAATCAGTCGAATACAGGCGTAACATTCAATACCGTATCGCTGCCAGCCAGTACCCTTGCCTTGGTTTTCGGAAGCCTCGAAGAAGACGTTGTCCTCTGGGTCGAGTTCCGTTGGCATTCCAAGTGCATCTGCCAGCGAAGTGCATTCCTTAAGTAGTTTGGAGGACGAACCAACTTGAGCGCCAGCCAGGCCCATTTCGTTGAAGTCAAACAGAACCTCATCAAATTCCTGCGGTATGTAAAACCCCTCCGCGTCACTGTGACAAAGCAGATGGTCAAAGCGTTTCCAATCTGCCGACCGCACGTCCTGCATTGTCGCGATTTCGTCATAGCATTCGATCAGCACCGGATCATGGTTCGGCCGGTCGACGCACGGTGCAGGAATTGAGCGGTTCACAAGTAGATGTGCAGCTATCCGACGTAGGTAGTGCAGGCCCGAGTAGCCATACATTTCGCAGCTAAAAACCGGTATCTCTTCCGGTTCGGAGTGATGTGGAAGTTGATTCTCGGTCAGCAGTTGATTCAGAAGTGCGAATTGATCACGAAAGTACGCATAGCCCTCTTCGTCGGCGGTCTTCAAATCAGCAAGGATTCCAACTTCGAGTGCCAAGCCCATAAAGTGCCTCTTGCTGGCGATCGTAAAAGGCCGAGTTGCCGACCGCCGGCGGAAGCAGGCGTCCAACCGGCAACCTAATTGTCCATCGCGGCCGTCGACTGTTCAACTGCAGCCGGTGGTTATCCCGCACTCGGGATCCCGAGCCACCCCTCTATTAGTTCAATCGCTTCGATGACCGTATATGCCCGTGCGCACTCGGTGTGCCGATTTGTTTCCACGACGAACGGGAACGTTCCGTGGGAAGACTCCAACTGTACCTCAAACGTCGAATCCGGATGATTGAAGAACCAGAGTCCGTCATCGTCCGCGCCGGGATGTTTCACTTTCAGTTGCTCCACATGAAGCCGCGGGTGCTTGGCGGTCATATGAGCGATGATCGTGTCGATGTCGCGCGTTGCCATGGTGGTAAAACGCAATTGAACCTAAGCCGCGGAGCGGGCGTTCGCTCCGCCTCTTGGAGATTGTAAGGGAGCGCGGCTGGCCCGAGCAAGCAGCGCGGGCGACAACGTGTCCGAGGAAGGCTCGGTGACCGCATGGGGCGGTGTGGCGGATTTCTTTAATCACGTAGCGTCGGAGACTAAGCCTTGCCAGGTCGCAGTAAACAACAGTGCCGTTTCCCCGCACGCGCAGATGCCCGCGGCTTGCCCGCGGGAGGTTCACGCTTGTCGCTACACACTGCCCGCCGTTGATAACAGCGGCCGAGCGCGCGGCGTGGATTCACGCCCGGAGCCTGGCCGAGGCCGC
>JBGTJT010000741.1:0-5448 GCA_041744995.1 Pirellulales bacterium
CCGCGATGGCGACGGCGCTGACTCCCAGTTCGGGATTGTTGCCGGCGTGGCTGGCGCGGCCGGCGATCTCGATCGTCAGGCGATAGCCACCGGTCGCGCCGATGGTGGCCTTAAACGGCGAGCCGCCGTCGAAGTTTACAGCGATCTTGGGCTTGCCCAGCAGCCCGAAGCTGGCGTTGCGGACGCCGTGCAAGCCGACCTCTTCCTGAACCGGAAAAAACAACGTCAACGGCGGATGCGGCAACTTGCGCCGCAGTATCTCCAGCCCGGCGAGCAACACCGCCGCCACACCGGCCCGATTGTCCGCGCCCAGGCCCGTGTGAGCATCAGCCGCGTGAATGAAGTCGCCCCGCAGCACCGGACGGGCATTGAGGCAGATCGGCACCGTGTCCAGATGCGCCATCAGCAGACGCCGCGGACGCCGCATTGTGCCGGGCAGTCGGATAATAAGATTACCCAGTTCGCCGCCGAGAATCGATCGCTTGTGGGCCGTATCGTAACGAATCGCCGCCGGCTTGAGACCCGCTTTTTGCAGCTTGGCGACCACGAACTCGGCCACGGCGCCCTCCCGCCCGCTGCCGCCGGGGATAGCCATCAGTTGCATCACCAAATCGACCGCTTCGTCGAGGTCCGGCTCAGGCCAGTGGTCGACCGTATCGTCACACGCGTCGAGTTTGCGCCGGCGGCGGACGCTGGCAGCGTCCGCCACGGGGACGGCGTCGACGGTATCGTCGTTACACGAGTCGGATTTGCGAGTGCGCCTGGTGGACATTGCGATCTCTTATTCGAGTGATTCGACAAAGCGGTTGATTTCGTCGTCGGATAGTTTGTCGCTGGGGCCTTGCAGCAACAGAAAGCCGGTGCCGCGACCTGTCTTGAATGTGCCTTGCACCATCACTTGCTCGACGGCCTGGGCGTCCGCCGAACCCCCTCCTTGCGGGGCGGCGCCCTGCTGTTGCGCCGTACCGCGGAGCACCACGAAGCTGACCGGTTCGCCATGGATGGTGGCGGGCAGGGTGTCTATAGCATGAGGATTGATTTCCTGTGGGGCGTGCTCGCCTTGATCCTGCATCGACTCCTCGACGGCGCGGCGGAGTTGTTCGGAATCGATGCTCCCTTCGTACAATTTGCCGAACTCGCCGATCACCAGCGTCGTGTCATTGGCTTCGTCCTGATAGGTGCTGACGCTCATGAACAGCTCGCCGGTGAAAGGATTGGAAGCTTCCCAGTAGGCTTGCGGGCGTAGGCCTTCCGGCGGGTCCATCGTAACGATCCGCTCCGTCTTGGCCTCGATTTCGGCAGGGTTGTCGCTCGTTTGCACGGTTCGCTCGGCGACTTCCTTGGCCAACTCCACTCCCTTCGACCCCAGCCACCAGCCGCCTACGATCACGCCGCCGCAGCAGAGGAAGCAGCCGACGAGAAAAACACCCAAAAGGATCAGAAAAATCTTCATTCCGCTGCCGCCCGTAGTGGTCGGCTCCGGCGGTGGCGGCGAGGCGTAACTCATAATATGCTTCCTGATTGGGGGCCAAGCTGTTGGGCTGAACAGCGAATTGAACTTTAACACACCCGGTGGGTGCCAATATAATAACAACATGAGCAAACGCATGGAAACTATCGAACCGGTCGGGTTGCGGGTCTTGATCCGCAAAGACGAAGAACGCCGCACCACCAAGGGAGGCATCCATTTGCCGGACGACGCCAAGATTCCGGTCATTACCGGCCGAATCGTGGCGATCAGCCAGCAGGTGGAAAACGATCCCGATTACCCCCTCGCCCGCTACGACAAGGTGCTCATCGACCCCCGCAACAGCATCCCGGTCGATTTCGAGCAGGACAACAAGCTGTTCACGATCCCGGTGGAAGACGTGGTGGCCGTGTTCCGCGGCTCGCCCGGCACTACGGTCGAGTCGGACGTCGAGGACGAGGATCAGCAGGGCTGAAGGTGAACCTGAGAAGCCCGGGGCTGGCGCGTACCGAACTCGGCAGATTGCCGGTTGTCTGCTTTGCGTCCCAGTCACGCAGAGGTTGCCGGGTGGTTTCCGCCGGCTTCCAGCCGCATTCCCAGGTCGAGCCGAACGGACTAAAATGGCTCCTTGCATGAACGAAATCTCTCAGCCATCGTTTCCTCCAGCCCCGAATCGCTCCCATGGCAGACACCAGCAGCCCGCTTTCGATCAAACCTGTTACCGACCACGGATTCAAGCGCGTGGCGATTCTGTTCGCCGGCGGCCCCGCCCCCGGCGCCAATGCAGTCATTTCGACCGCCGCGGTTTCCTTTCTGCGAAACAATATCGAAGTGCTCGGCATCCGTTACGGGTACTCCAATCTGGTAAAGTATGGTCCCGATTACCCCATGCAGGAAGGACGCGATTACTTCAATGTCACGCACAAGTTCCTCCGCCGTTCGCGCAGCTCGCAAGGCATCATGATCGGCACGGCGCGATCCAATCCGGGCAAGATGATCACCTGCCCCGAGGATTTCGACGACGAGCAGCGGGTGCAGCCGATGAAGACCACCTACGAGGCGCTCTGCTCGCTGGGAGTCGACGCGCTGGTTTCAATCGGTGGCGACGACACGCTCAAGACCGCCAACAAGTTCAAGCTGTACCAGGATCGACTGCCGGAAGGGAGCAGAAAGATTCCCATCGTGCACCTGCCGAAAACGATCGACAACGACTATAAGGGAATCGACTTCACCTTCGGCTACTTTACCGCGGTGGAGACCGTGGCCGGCGAAATCCGCAACCTGCTGGCCGACGCCGAGGCGAACCGGGCCTACTTCCTCACCGAAACGATGGGCCGCAGCGCGGGTTGGTTGGCCTACGGGGCGGCGATTGCCGGCGAGGCGAGCCTGGTGATTAGCGTCGAGGATATCTTTGGCAAGTACGCCCTGGAGGAGGACGTGACCGACCCGGTCACCGGCGACGTCACCAAACGCAAGATCATGAACCTCGACGCCGTCGTCAAACGGATCGTCAAGACGATGCGCGTTCGGGAGGAAGAGGAGGGCAAGGAATACGGCGTGATCGTCATGGCCGAGGGCCTGGCCGAGTTCCTGCCGGCGTCGGCCCTGGAGGGGATTCCTCGCGACGATCACGGCCATATTTCGATCTCACAAGTCAACTTGGCGCGGATGTTCTGCAGACTCATCGGCAGCGAGTACAGCGCGCAGATGGGCAAGGAGCGCAAAATCACCGGGTTGCAACTAGGCTACGAGTCGCGCTGTGCCAAGCCGCACGCCTTCGACGTGATGCTCGGCAGCCAGTTGGGCGTGGGCGCCTATCGGGCGCTGGTCGAGAAGAAGCTCAACGGCGTGATGGTCTCCGTCAGCGGCCAGTTGGACCTGCACTACGTCAGTTTCGAGGAACTGGTCGATCCGAAATCGCTGGTCACCGTGGTCCGCTTTATCGAACGCGACAGCGACTTCCATCGCCTGGCGCGGTTCCTGGAGACGTACATCCACGAGTAAGCCGCGCTATTCGCTCAGCGTGCCCTTGGTGCTCGGCACGCCCGTGAGGCGGTTGTCTGGCTCGACGGCCATCCGCATCGCGCGGGCGGTCGCCTTGAAGATCGCTTCGCTCACATGGTGGCTGTTGCGGCCGTGATGTTGCACGATGTGCAGATTGCAAAGCGCGTTTGCCGCGGTCGCTTGGAAAAAGTCCTCGACCAGCTCGCTGTCGAAGTCGCCGATTTTGGGGGAATGGAACGTCGCGCCAAAGTGCAAGGCATAGCGTCCGCTGAAGTCGACCGCCACCGTGACCAGCGTCTCCTCCATCGGGAGCGTGAAGTGTCCGTACCGGCGGATGCCCCGCTTGTCGCCTAGCGCCTGCTTGATCGCCTGGCCCAGACAGATGCCGGTATCCTCGACCGTGTGATGCTGATCGACCTCCAGGTCGCCTTGTGCGTCGACCTCGACGTCGAACGCTCCATGCTTGGCGAACAGCGTGAGCATATGATCGAAGAAGCCGACGCCGGTTTTAATGTGCGAATTGCCGACGCCGTCGAGATCGAGCTTCAGCTTGATCGCGGTTTCGGCGGTCTTGCGGTTGATGGTGGCGGTGCGAGACATGACGCGGCTCATCTTGGATCGTGGTGTCGTCGTCCGTGTACTATGTACTATTGCATCATCGTCTTCAGCAGACTTACCGCTGCATCAATCTGTTCGTCGGTGCCGACGGAAATGCGCAGGCCCGCCCCCCAGCCGGGATAATCCATGTAGCGGACCAGGATCTGGTTGGCTTTCAATTCTTCGTATAACGGTTTTAGCGGTCGTACCGGATGGGTACACCAGACGAAGTTGGCCTGCGACGGCGTGACGTCGAAGCCGAGCCGGCGCATTGCCTCGCTGAGCCGCTCGCGGGTGGCAATAATCTTGGCGCGATTCTCCGCCAACCATGCCTGATCGTCGATCGCGGCCACCGCGCCGGCAATCGAGAGCATATCGCAGTTGTACGAGTCCTTCACCTTGGTCAGTTGTTCGATCATTGCTGGCCGCGCGACGACGTAGCCGAAACGGAGACCGGCCAGCGCGTACGACTTGCTCAAGGTCCGCGAGACGAGAATCTTTTCGCTCTGCTTGACCAGCGACAGGCAGTTCTCTTCGGCAAAGTCGGCGTAGGCCTCGTCGACCAGCAAGGGGCAGGGGAGTCGTTCGGCCAATTCCAGAATCCGATCCGGCGACAGTACCGTGCCCGAGGGGCTGTTCGGATTCGGCAGGAACGCCAGTTTCAGCCGCTCGCCCGGTGCGGCAAACCGGTCGCTGAGCGACCAATCGGCGTCAAATGGGATTTCTTCGACCCGCGCGTCCTGCAACTGGGCCAGCGTTCGATAAAGCACGTAGCTGGGCGTCGGCATCCGCAGCAGGTCGCCGCCGCCGACAAACGCGCGAGTGCAAATGGTGAGGATGTCGTCGCTGCCGTTGCCGCAGAGGATCCACTCCGGGTCGACGTCGAGCACTTCGCCGGCCCGGCGGCGGAAGGCGGCGGCCGTCGCGTCAGGGTATTTCTGCAAGCCGCCCACCGCCAAGCCAATCGCCTTGCCCACCGCCGGCGAGGCAGGGTAGGGGTTCTCGTTGGTGTTGAGCTTGATGAACTTGCCCGCCTGCGGCTGCTCGCCCGGAGTGTAGCCAGCCATCTGCTCGATGTTGCTGCGAAAATAGGTCATGAAGTTGGGGCTTTTCAGTTGGCGTTCGCAAGGAGAGGATGTTCGGTATAACCCTTCTCCCTTTGGGAGAAGGTGGCCGAAGGCCGGATGAGGGCGGCGGTGCTAATACGCGTTGCCCCGGTCAACATCAGCCGCAGGGCGCTAGCCCCCGGTTGGCGCTTCAATGTGTCTTACGACTTCGATATCCCTCCGCACTTCCAACCGGCCGCTAGTGCCACAAACTGGAATTCCTATGCCACTAGAGCGAGGATTTGCTGAGTCTTTGTAATCTTCCCAGTTTCA
>JBGTJT010000742.1:0-7894 GCA_041744995.1 Pirellulales bacterium
ACCCAGCGGGCTACGGTCGTGGGAGCGGCGGCTTGGCTGGCCCTTGCGCTGGCGCCTGTCGACGTCAACGCCGGCGACCCAGCGGTGGCGCAGGCCGGCGAACGTCCCATATATCGCGTGTTCATTCCGACCGACGAGGAGGGGCAGCCCGCCGGCGACAAGTACTTCATACCGCAGGCAATGTTCCGCGAGTTGTTTCGCAAGCCGCAGGCGGCCGCTGCGCACGTGCCGGCCATCTTCCGATCTGCCCGCTACGAAGGCAAGCTGGCATGGGACGCCGCGAGGCGGAATCTGCAATTCGATGAATTCTCGATCCAATGGGAAATTCGCACCACAGGCCGCGAAACGATCGACCTGCCTTTGACGCCGGCGGCCTTTCAGTCGGCGGAATGGGAAGTCGAGCTTAACGGCGAAGCGGTCGAGCCGACGAGCGACGACGCCGGGCGGATGCGATTGACACTGCCGGAGGGGGGCAATCACCTGCTTTCGATTCGAGGATTGCCGCCGGTGTCCGAGCAGGCCGGTCGACAAGTGGCCACGTTGTCGATTCCGCGAATTCCGGATGCCGCATTAAGCCTCTCGCTGCCGGCCGACGCGCCGCCGGTCCACGTCGACTCGGCCCTGGGAGCGAGCCGCCGAACGGAAACGAGCGGCCGGCTGACCGCCGAACTGGGATCGACCGACCGTTTGGCGGTTTCCTGGCAGCCGTCCGCGGCACGCGGGGGCGAGACGATCCAGACGAACGGCTCGCAACTGCTGTCGTTGCATGTCCGCGCCGGCTCCGTCGTGGTTGAGTCGCAGTTGCGTTTGCAACTCGGCGACCGGGCGCTGGATCGGATGCGATTCTCCGTCGATCCGCGACTGCGGCTGCTGCCGGACGAAGCAGAGTCGCCACGCATCCGCCAATCCGCCCACGACGAACCGGGCGTGATCGACCTGGAGTTCGAGGAACCACTCACGACCGATCAGACGCTGCGCCTGCGGTTTTTACTTACCGACGCCAGTGGCATTGGACGTATCCAACTACCTAAGCTACAGCCCCTGGAGGTGCGGTTGCTCGACTGCTTCCTGGCCCTGTATGTCGAGGAAAATCTGGCCTTTGAGACCGAGATTTCCGAGGCGGTGCGTCCGATTACTCCGGGCAGTTTGGCGCCCGACTGGGGCGTCGATGCGGAAAGCCCACCTCGCACGGCGTACCAATTGCCGTTGGGAGCGGAGAACTGGTCGCTGACGACCCGGCCGCGCGCGGCGCGGATTGTTGGCGATGGGCGGCTGCACGTTCAATACGGACTAGGCGAAACCAACGTCTATTACGAAGCCGAACTGGATTCTCAGGGCGGCTACCTGTTCCAGTATCAATGGCGCGTCCCGACCGCGCTGCAGGTACACCAGGCATCCGTGAAGCAGGACGATCGCGAGCTGGTCGATCGCGAGCTGGTCGATCGCTGGGCGGTGACCGCCGACGGCGTGCTGACGCTGTTTCTTAGGGAAGCGGTCACCGGAAGTCAAACCGTGGCGCTTTCCGGCACACTGCCGGAGAACAAGGCGAACGGAGAAATCCCGCTCGTTTCGCTCTCGGGCACCCAGTCGCCGCCTGGCGCGATCCTGCTGTATCGCACCTCCGAGGTGGCGTTGCGGGTCGAACCGGGCGAGCGTTTCCGCACGCGGCTCGACGCCTCCGCTAATCCGAAACGCGATTTTGGCGTGCTGGTCGCCACCCTCGAGCCGAGGGCCGAACCGCAACTCCCTTCGACTCCGCCGCCACCACCCGGTATGGTCGCCGTGACGCCCAACCAGCCGCGCGTCACCGCCGAGCAGACCACGGTCCTCGGCCGCGTATCGAATCGCTGGCGGGCGGAGATTGGGTTTGATCTGCGGATCGAAGACGGTTTCAGGGACGGCTTGCGGCTGCGCGTGCCGGCCGCCTGGACCGAGGAGATCGAAGTGTCGCCGGCGATGCAGCAGCAAGTCGCCGAAGCGCCCCACGGAGGAGACCAACTGGTGCTTCTCACACCGCAACAACCGCTAACAGGAGAGGTCGATTTGCGTCTGGTGCTGAGGATGCGGGCTTCGAGTCGCGATCGAGTCCACGCTCCGAATGTGACGCTGCTCGATGCCGACTCGAACGCCCGCTATCTGCTGCTTCCCAAATATGTCGACTTGCAGCCGGTGACGTGGGAAGTGGAGGGGGTGCGTCGCGAGACGCTTCCTCGTCGGCCGATCGACGCGCCGCTGTCGGACGACAGCTTCTGGCATTACCGCGTGGCGGCGGAATCGTTCGACGCCTCACTCAAGCGACTCGAGCGAGCCGCGGGCGTTGCGCAAATTTGGCTAATGGATGTCGACCTCGTCGTCCCAACCGATTCGCAGCCGGCGACCGGCCTTGCGACCTTCGACCTCGATCCGGCGGGGCTGACCGCCTGTCGGATCCACGTGCCAAGCCAGGTTTCGCTGCTGGATATCACCATTGACGGACGGCCCGCCTCGCTGCGGTCACTGGATGAAGGGATGCTCGAATTGAATTTGAACTCCGATGAACTGACGCAGCGAATTGCCATCGCGTTTGTGATGAACGTCGACGGTGACGACCGCTCCACCCTGTCCGTTCCCTCGCTCTGGACCGAGGACCGGCCGATCGATGTGGAGCGCACGCTGTGGGCGGTTCGCGGCATGTCGGCACTGCACCGGTTGGAAGCGCCCCCGTCGGCCGAGCCGGCGAGTCAGTCGTCGGCCTTCGACCTGCAAGCCGAGCGGCTGCGCAGTTTGGGGTTGCTGCTTTCCAACCGCGCCGCCGATGAATCATCGCCAGCGTTGATGGCGTGGTTGGGCAGTTGGAACGGCTGGCTGGAACAAGAGATTCACCGTGCCGAATGGCTGTTGGAAATGGAATCCGAACCGAGCCGCGACCGGGCGTCGCTGGCCGAGGCAGTCGCCTCGTTGCGGCGGCAGCGCGATGCGTTTCGCGCCGAATTGGAGGCCGACGGCGTGACGGGCGATTTTGCTTCCGCAGCAACGCCAACCTCGCGGCACGATCCCTTGCCGATGCTCGGTCACAGCGGCTTGGAAGCGCGGGCCATGTTCCACGGTGATGTGACGACGTTGCTCGGCCGGCGACCGGCAGTCGCCCGGCCCCCGATCCCCCCCAAAACGCTGCTGGCCTGCGCGCTGCTAGCTGGCGGGCTGGCACTCGTCTGGTTTCGCAAACAACTCGATCTCGGCGACGCGGTTCAACGCTGGGCCCACGCCTGGGGCGTCGTGATCGGACTGCTGTACTGGCTGTTGCTGTGGCCGAGCGTGTTCGGACTGCTGATCGTGTTCGTTAGCCTGCTGCTTGCATTGCTGCCGCGGTGGCACCGGGTAAGCCCGCGCAATGCATCGCTGACCGCGTCGCGCCAGTAACATGGGTGGCTCAATAATGCTTGCCGCTGTTGCGGATGTGAACCATCGGCGGTTCATCGTCGCGCAAGGCGCCGTCCACAACTCGGGCCAGGTAAACTCGGTGATCGCCCGAGTCGGCGTGCGACACGGGTTCACAGATCAGATGGCCGACAACGTCCTCGACCAGCAGCGTTAAGCCGCCCGGCCCCTGCTCGATAGCCAACTCCCCAAACGCGTCGTCGTCCGGTTCGAACCCCTTGCCGAAATGGCTCAACAGCCACTTGCCTCGTTCGGCGACGATGTTGATTGCGAACGGCGCGCCGGCAGCAAGCCAATCAAGAACGTAGCGTTGGTGTTTGACCGCCACGCTGATCATCGGCGGCTCAAAGCCCGACTGCATCACCCAACTGCAGAGCATGCCCGTTTGGTTGCCAGTAGTCTCTTCGCGAATCGTGAGAATGTAAATCCCGCTGGGCACCCGTCCCAGCGGTGCTAGTATGTTTTCGCGGTCAGTTGTATCAGGCACGGCCTCTCCTCGTTCGTTGTTTTTCCATCAAAACCATATCCGAATTTCCCAGCCTATGCATGCTGCGCAAGCCGCCTCGTGCAAGCACTTTGGCGGCTGGCGACTCGTCTGGCAGCGATATTGGCGATTCACTACACTTGGCGGCCTGTTCTTGCCGAGAACAGCTATACTCCGTGCAACCCCAAGCCAACCATCGCAACGGCCCGATGAGTTTGCTCCAGCTTCGTGCTTCGCATCTTTGCTCTCTGGTATAGCATACATGAAACGGCGCCGGTATCTAACGAAGAAGTTGCTCCGGCATGCTAGCACGATCGTTAGCGCGCTGATGGTGTTGGCTGCTTTCGGCGTTTCCAGCATCACAGTGCAAGCCCAAGTCGTTTACTTCGACAAAGATCCCACTCGCGCGGTCGATCCGCCGAATCGCCGCGGCCCCGCGCATCCCCCATACCAACCAAATTGGGTCGATTCTGCCGCCGCCACCGCATTCGCTCCGGCGCCGGCGGGCGGCATGCCTGCGGTCGTCGACTTGGCGACTCGACCTAGTGCGGGGGATCCATTGTCGCCGTTGTCCCACTCGGCCAGTTACCCTGGCGGCGAGTCGGCGCAAGTCCGGCCCGCCTCCGCCGAGCAACCGTGGCCCGAGTATGTCGACGCTCCGCCCGCTTATGACCACGCCCGCGCGATGCAAGATGCGCCTTGGACCTGTCAACTGATGCCCGACGGGCTGTTCTACCGATCGTATCTGGCCGGCGTCAACGAACCGCGACTCGGCGCCCAAGTGTTTCATGAAAAAGACCTCGGCTGGCAGTTCGACAGCACCTTGGGCAGCCGCGTGGGACTGATCCGCTTCGGCAACACAGACATGAGCGATCCGCACGGCTGGCAGCTCGACGTCGAGGGGGCGGCCCTACTTCGGCAGGATTTCGAAAACGAATTGGACGTCGTCGCCACCGACTTCCGTGTTGGCGTGCCGCTGACATACGCCGACGGCCCCTATCGCATGAAGTTTTCGTACTATCATCTTAGTTCCCATTTGGGGGACGAGTACATGTTGCGGACCGGAGCGGCCCGCATCAATTTCTCCCGCGATGTGCTCGTATGGGGCCATGCGCTGTATGTCACGCCGGACTGGCGGATCTACTTCGAGGCGGGCTACGCCTTCGCCTACGACGACGGGGCCAAGCCGTGGGAGTTCCAGTTCGGCATCGAGTACAGCCCCGCCTGCCGCACCGACTTCTGGGGCGTGCCGTTCGTGGCGTTCAACGCCCATCTGCGCGAGGAAGTCGACTTCGGCGGCAACCTGGTCTTCGAGATCGGCCGTCAATGGCGCCGCGATCCGTACGGCGCGACCACCCGCTTCGGTCTATTCTATTACAACGGCAAAAGCCCTCAGTTCGAGTTTTTCGACAACTACGAACATCAAATCGGCATCGGCTTGTGGTACGACGTGTAGCAGTCTCGGCCGCGATTGTCCTGCGCCGCCCGGCCGCGTACAACAGACGCATGCGTCAAACATTCACCGACTACCGTCTCTTTGCCCAAGAGTTCCTGCGCACCTTCCATACCACTGGGGCCATCCTGCCGAGCAGTCCGGCGCTGGCCAAGGCGCTGACGCGCCACGTTGCGCGTCACCCGGCCGACGGCCGCCCGCGAAGTATCCTGGAGGTCGGACCGGGGACCGGAGCGGTGACCCGCTATCTCGTCGAGCGTTTAGCCCCGCACGACCGCGTGACGTTGGTGGAATTGAACGAGCGGTTTGTGGAACGGCTCCGCCAGCGGTTTGAGAGCGATCCGCGGTTTCGGCCCGCCCGAGAGCGTGTCACGATCGTCCATGACCGACTGGAATCGTTGTCGCCGGAGGCGCCGTACGACTTGATCGTCTCGGGTCTGCCGCTGAACAACTTCGCCGCCGCCGACGTGAAGTCGATTCTGGCGATCTATCGGCAACTGCTGGCGCCTGGCGGAACGCTGTCGTTCTTCGAGTACATGGCGGTGCGGCCGATCCGCTCTCGGATTTCCGGCGCCGACGAGCGCGTCCGGATTCGCGAGATCGACCGCATGATATCGGATTTGCTCCGCGCCCATCGCGTCCGCCGCGACGGCGTGTGGACGAACGTCCCGCCAGCTTGGGCGCAGCACGTGCAGTTTAGCTCGTAACCACGGGCTCATGTTGTTCGCCGGGCGGAGCAAATCTATAATGTGTTTTTCCTTCGGAGTCTAAGACATGACAACGCTGCGCCGCTTCACCGCCTGGACGTGGCTGACCCTCTGCCTGTTGTCGCCGGCCGCCGTTGCGCGGGCCAATCCCGACCCGCCGGCCGACACTGCCTCGCCTGAAACTGCCTCGCCTGAAACTGCGTCTCCTGAAACTGCGCCGATCGAGTCGCAGGAAGATTACTACGAACTGTTCGAGTTGTTCGTCGACTCGATGGACCAGATCGAGCGGAACTACGTCAAGCCGGTCGACCGCCGCGAATTGGTCGAGGCGGCCATCGAGGGAATGCTTGGCAAGCTCGATCCCTATTCCAGCTACGTACCGCCGGAGGAACTGGCGGAGTTTCGCGCCGGCGTCGAAAGCAGCTTCGGCGGCATCGGCCTGCAGGTGGCGATCGAGGAGGGCCAGCTCAAGGTGCTCAGCCCGCTGGTCGGCAGTCCCGCCTACAAGGCCGGCATCATCGCCGGCGACCGAATCACGCAGATCGACGGAGAGTCGACCGACGGCATCACCATGGACGCGGCGGTCAAGAAGCTCAAGGGGGAGGTCGGCAGCCGAGTCACGCTGACCGTCAAGCATGCCGACCGGGAGGCATTGGAAGCTTATGTCGTTGAGCGAGAGATCGTCCGCGTCGACACGGTCCTCGGAGATCGCCGCGGCGTGGACGATTCGTGGGACTTCATGTACGACGAGCAACAGAAAATCGGCTACATCCGCGTGACCGCCTTTGGGCGCGAGACCGCGGCCGATCTCCGCGCCGCCCTCGATCAGCTCGTCAAGCGGCAAGCGCGGGGCTTGATTCTCGATCTGCGGTTTAACCCAGGCGGGTTGTTGACCTCGGCCATCGAGGTCTCCGACATGTTCCTCGACACGGGAAACATCGTCAGCACCGCCGGCCGTAATGCACCGCGGCGCAGTTGGGAAGCGACTGCCGAGAGGACGTTTCCAAAGCTGCCGCTGGTCGTCCTCATAAATCGCTACAGCGCCAGCGCCAGCGAAATCGTGGCGGCCAGCCTGCAGGACAACGGCCGGGCGCTGATCGTCGGCGAGCGGACCTGGGGCAAGGGGAGCGTGCAGAACGTCATTGAACTGGAGGGGGGCAAGAGCATTCTCAAGCTTACCACCGCCAGCTACCGGCGTCCGAACGGGGAAAACATCCATCGCTTCGGCGGGGCCAATGAAAGCGAGCAATGGGGCGTGGCGCCCGACGCCGGATATCGCATCACGCTCTCGACCGCCGAACTGGGACAGTTGCTCCGCGAACGTCGCCTGCGCGACGTCGTCGCGCCGCGGGAGCGCGACGGCGACCCCGATCACGAGGAAGCCGCGATCGAACAGGATACGCAACCAGCCGACGACGCGATGCCGGTCGTGGAAGTGCCGCGAGAGGAATTCGTCGATCGGCAACTCCAAAAGGCGGTCGCCTATCTCAGTGGCGAACTGGCTCGGGCGGAATAACTCTTGAGAATCCTCACCCTCGAAACCACTTGCGACGAGACGGCCGCGGCGGTCGTTACCGACCGGCTCGAGGTGCTCGCCTCGGCGGTGGCCACCCAGGAGCAGTTGCATCGCCGCTTTGGCGGCGTGGTGCCCGAGATGGCCTCGCGGGCGCACGTGGAGCGGATCCTGCCGATCATCGATACGGTAATGCGAGAGGCCGGCCTCAGCTTCGACGATCTCGACGCGGTGGCGGTCGCCAACACGCCCGGCCTGGCCGGCAGTCTGCTGGTGGGCCTGGTCGCGGCCAAGACGATCTCCGCGGCAACCGGCCTGCC
>JBGTJT010000743.1:0-7149 GCA_041744995.1 Pirellulales bacterium
CCCTGTCGCGCCTGCCGGTTGCGCGGGGAAACGGCCGAGGTCGCGCCGCCTCAATTCGCGGCGGTGCTGTCTCGAAACTTCGGCGAAAGCCCGTAGAATGGCAGCCTGGCAGTTCTCAGGCGAGAAGGGGGCGCTGGGAAGCGCAAAGGTTCGTCGAGGCTGTTTCCCCAAGCTCCCTCTGGCTGCAAGCGACAACGAGGCGTTCGATGGATGAACCGAAACGGCGGCCAAGGGTGGTGGTGATTGGAGGCGGTTTCGGGGGCCTGCACGCCGTGCGGTCGCTGCGCAAGGCGGCGGTCGACGTCACGCTGATCGACCGCCGCAACCATCATCTGTTTCAGCCGTTGCTCTACCAGGTGGCGACCGGCGCGCTGTCGCCGGCCAATATCGCCGCTCCGCTCCGGGGCCTGCTCCGCAAGCAGGCCAACGCCGAAGTGCTGCTGGGCGAAGTGGTCGATATCGATCCACGCGCCAAGCAGATATCTCTCCGCGACGGCGACCTGATCGACTACGATTCGCTGATCGTCGCGGCCGGTTCCTCGCACAGCTACTTTGGCCATGACGAATGGGAGCCGCTGGCGCCGGGGTTGAAAACCATCGAGAACGCCACCGCCATTCGCGGCCGAGTGCTCACCGCCTTTGAGAACGCCGAAAGGGCCAAGAGCGAAGACGAGCGGCGGCGGTGGCTGACGTTCGTGATCGTCGGCGGTGGGCCGACCGGCGTCGAGATGGCCGGCGCGGTCTCCGAACTGGCTCATGCCACGCTTCGCGGCAACTTTCGCCGCTTCGATCCCGCCACGGCGCGGGTGGTACTGGTTGAAGGACACGACCGCGTGCTGCCGCCGTTCGCCGCCAAGCTATCGGAGTACGCCGGCAAGGCGCTGGAAAAACTGCAAGTCGAACTGATCCTCGGCGCGCATGTGAGCCAGGTGGCGGCGGACCATGTGCAGGTGAATCACCCCGACGGCACGGAGCAGATCATTCCGGCCGGCACCGTGTTGTGGGCGGCCGGGGTGCAGGCGTCGCCGTTGGGCAAGCTGTTGGCGGAGAAGACCGGCGCGGCCACCGACCGCTCCGGACGAATCGCGGTCGGGCCGCATCTGACGGTCGACGGGTTCGACGACCTGTACGTGATCGGCGACTTGGCGCTGTTCACGCACGGCGTGGAGCAACCACTGCCGGCCTTGGCCCCGGTCGCCATGCAGCAGGGGGAGTTTGCCGCCCGGCGGATTCAAAGTCAGACGGAAGGCCGTGCGTTCGACAAGACCTTCGCGTACGACGACCGCGGCACGATGGCGACCATCGGCCGCTTCAAGGCGGTGGCCGACATCAAGGGAATGAAGTTTCGCGGACCGTTTGCCTGGCTGGTGTGGCTGTTGGTCCATTTGATGCTAATCGTGCAGTTCGAGAACCGGCTACTGATCCTGCTGCAATGGGCCTGGAACTACTGCACCCGCAACCGCTCCGCGCGGCTGATTACCGATTATGAACATCGCGTGGAACCGAAATCCTAATATCAGTTGTTCGCAACATAGAAAAATTGGACCTACTGACACTATCTGCGAGTATCCGCGTCATCTGCGGACAACCACGCTGAGGCGTCCGCAGATTGCGCAGAAACATGCAGATGAAACTCGACGATACGAACACAATCAATACACTTTTTTGGTTCCTTTTTTCCTTTCGCGCAGACCAATCCCTGATGCTTGTCATTTGGAACGCCCACGCCAGTAGCTCCGCCGGCGCCGTTGAATTGCGGCAGCTTCTTCGTGCGCGCGCCGATGTTCGTTTCGAGGAACCGGCCACCGCGGAGGAGACCGCCCAGATTCTGGACGAGGCGTGTCACGAGGCGGATTGCGTGGTTGCCGCCGGCGGAGACGGCACCGTCCACGGGGTGATCAATCAGTTGTACCGGCGGCAATGCCGCACGCCGTTGGGCATCATCCCGCTCGGCACGGCCAACGACCTCAGCCGCACCTTGGCCATTCCGCGCGATCCGCGCGACGCCTTCGACGTGATCGAGCGGGCCGACGTCCGCCACATCGACTTGGCGCTGCTCCGCAGCGGCGAGCGGGAGGAGGTGTTCGCCAACATTGCCACTGGGGGCAACTCCGAGCGGATTCAGGAACGACTCACGCCCGAAGCCAAGCAAGCCTGGGGTCCGCTGGCCTATCTGCGCGGGGCGTTGGAGGTGGTCCGCCATCTGCAAACCTACGACGTCCGCCTTACGCTCGACGACCAATCCGAGCAACGCCATCGGGCGTGGAGCATTATCATCGCCAACGCCCGCAGCGGCGGGGCCACGGCGGTCGCCCCGCGAGCCAATCCGGAGGACGGTCTGCTGGAGGTGATTTTGGTGCTGGAAGGAACCGCGGTCGATTTCGCCACCGCGGCGGCGGAGTTCTTCATCGGCGATTACTTGGAACACGAACGGGTCGTCTATTGCCGCGCGCGGCGGCTGACGCTCGAAACCGACCCGCCGCTGGCACTCTCCGCCGACGGCGAGCGCTTCGAGACCCAACCGTTCCACTGCGAAGTGCTGCCGGCCGCCCTACCAGTGATCGTCGGCCCAGAATACCAGGCAGAAGCTTGAACATGTTGCATGTTGCATGTTGCATGGTGCATGTGGGGACGCTAACCGGAGGCTAGCGCCTTCCGGCTGATGTGTGAGGGCGATCGGTTCGCAGACTCTGGCCCCTGATCCCTGACCCCTGACCCCTGACCCCTATTTAGCTAAAGCTTCCTTCTCTCACGTTTTCCAGGATTCGCTGGGCCACTCGGGGGAAGCGGTGTTGGCTGAATGGGGCGAAGCGGCCGAGGTCGTCGAAGTAGAGATAGTGCGAGATGTGGACTTCGGTGGCGGTGACGTGCAACAGATTGAACGAGTTCTTCTCTCGCTCGCGGGCGCGACCGCGACGCGACGTGCTGGTGCCGCTTTGCACGATGATGATGCCGTGATCGCGGTCGCCGCCGGGATAGACGTCGAGCGAGTTGCCGATGTACGCTCGATGCAGATGGCCGCCGAGGATCATATCGACTTTCAATTGGCTGAATCGATCGAGCGCCCGGCGGGCCTTAGGCATGATCGAATCGCGGTCGTAGTCGGGCGCCGGGGCGAAGTGATGGTGGGCAACCACGATCTTGGCCTTGTCGGAATCGGCCTTCAAGAACGCCCGGCTGGCAAAATCGAGCTGCTGGTTGCTGATCCAGCCATTGACGATCGAGGAGTACGGCGCCGAGCTGTTCAGCGCCACGACCACCGCATGATCGAACTCGGCGACCGTGTTGAGCTCCTCGGAAATGTAGTTGCGATAGTGGCGGTACGGATCGACCAACCGCTCCCAGACGCGGTAGAGCGGCACGTCGTGGTTGCCGGGCGTCACGATGCGGGGAACGGCAGGCAGCGCGTCGAGCAACGCCCGCGCATCGGCGAATTCCTGCTGTTTCGCCCGCTGGGTCAAGTCGCCGCTGACCACGATCATATCGGGCGCCAGTTCGGCGGCGTCTCGCAGCAGCGACTCGCCCACATGGGGAACATAATGCGACCCGAGGTGGATGTCGGAGATATGCAGGATCGAGAATTCGCTCATCAGATTGCTCGCTACGGGGAGGAAAGTCACCTACCATGATAGGAAGTAACGCCCCGATTGTCTTGGTGCGGGGCCGCCGGAAGCAGGTATGCCCCGAATCGAAATCCCCACACGTCGGCGAGTCCGGCGCAAAATACGGCATATTCGCTTGATCCGCCCGCCGGGCCTCGTAGACTAGGAGGCGTGAGGCGTGAGGCTTGAGACTTGAGACTTGAGAGGCTGTGAATTAATTGGAATGACGCCGAAGGTCGGTCCCAAAACATCAGCCGGCACGCGCTAGCGTCCGGTTGGAAGCGCGGACGGTGTTCGGTATCGCAACGCACAACGCGCCGCCAACCGGGGGCTGGCGCCCTGGGGGCTGATGTTCGAAGGCGATTTTTTCACAGCCTCTGAGGTGCAGTGCCCTGATCCCTGATCCCTGATCCCTGATCCCTGATCCCTGATCCCTGATCCCTGAAATCTGATCCTTGAAATCTGAAATCTGAAATCTGAAATCTGAAATCTAAACCCCTTGGAGATTCCCACCATGCGTTATGCTCACTCTCGGTTGATTACTTGCGTCATTTTGGCCACCTTGACTGTCTGCCTGGTCGCTTCGTCCGCGGTGGCGGAAGTCGGCCGGCAGGAGTTTGGAAAAACAGCCCAAGGCGAACCAGTGGAACTCTACACGCTCAAGAACAAACACGGCATGACCGCCAAGTTGATGACGCGCGGCGCGACGTTGGTCGAACTGCATGTGCCGGATAAAGACGGCAAGTTGACCGACGTGGTGCTCGGCTTCGACGATGTGGCCGGCTATGAATCGGATCGCAATCAGTATTTCGGCTGCACGACCGGCCGCGTGGCCAATCGGATCGCGAAAGGGCAATTCAAGCTCGACGGCAAGACCTACGAGCTGGCGGTCAACAACGACCCCAATCATTTGCACGGCGGCGTCGAGCGGTCGCTGGACAAGGTGGTCTGGAAAGCCGAGCCGTTTACCAAGCAAGCCGCCCAAGGGGTCAAGTTCACCTACACTAGCCCCGACGGCGAGGAAGGCTATCCTGGTGAATTGCAGATCGCGGTGACCTACGAATTGAACGACGACAACGAACTGCGGATCGACTACGAGGCGACCACCGACAAGGCCACGCCGATCAACCTCACGCATCACAGCTACTTCAATCTGTCCGGCGCCGGCAGTAAGACCGTGCTCGACCACGTGCTGCAACTCCACTGCGCCAACTACACGCCGGTCGACGACAATCTGATCCCCACCGGCGAGATCGCGGCCGTCGCAGGTACGCCGCTCGACTTTACCGAGCCGACCGCAATCGGCAAACGGATCGCGCAAGTCGCCGAAACCGCGGCGCTCGGCTACGACCACAACTTCGTCATCGACGGCGAGGCGGGTGAGCTGCGGCAAGCAGCCAAGCTGTACGATCCCGCCAGCGGACGCGTGATGACCGTCACCACCGATCAGCCGGGCATTCAGTTCTATGTGGGCAACTTCCTATTTGGCCAAAAGGGAAAGGGCGGCAAGGAGTATCCCCATCGCGGCGCGTTGTGCCTGGAGACGCAGTTCTATCCCGACTCGATCAACCAGCCGAAATTTCCCTCGGTCGTACTCAAGCCGGGCGACACCTACAAGCACACCTGCGTCTACGCGTTTAGCAACAAGTAAGGCAGGGCACCTCCTTCTCCCTCGGGGAGAAGGTGTCCGCGGAGCGGACGGATGAGGGTGCGCTGCGAGTAGACATTGCCTCGGACGGCCTTCAAGGGGCAGTGCAGGTTGGCACATCGCCCTCATCCGGCCTTCGGCCACCTTCTCCCGGAGGGAGAAGGATTTGAGCTTACGCGTCGTGGTATGGAAACGGTGAACATGAGCGAGCACTCCGGCGGAAGCCCGACGAGCCCTACCGCCTCCCGCGGTTCGCTGGCGGTGCGTCTGGTGAGGAGTCTTGGCCCGGCGATCATTGTCGCCAGCGTGGTGCTCGGCCCGGGCAGCATCCTGGCCAATAGCAAGGTCGGGGCCGAGTATGGCTACGGCATGATCTGGGTGTTGGTGGTGGCGGTGCTGCTGATGATCGGCGCGACCGCGTTGTCGGCCCGGCTGGGGGCCTCGCTGCGGGGGACGCTCTGCCAGGAGTTGGCCCAGCGGTTGGGCCGGCCGGTGGCTGCGGTGATCGGCATCTCGGTGTTTTTGGTGGTCGCCTGCTTCCAGTTCAGCAATAATCTGGGGGTGTTGGCCGCCATCGAGCCGTTGGCCGGAGCGTCGCAGTGGTGGCAGACGGCCGTGTTGTTCGGACTCAACGGAGCGATCATCGCCGCCTTGCTAGGACTGCGGCGGCTCTATGTGCCGGTCGAGCGGTTGATGATGGCGCTGGTGCTGGTCATGTTGATCGCCTTTGCGGGCAACTTGTTCTTCGCCCAGCCTTCGCTGACGGAGGTTGTGCAGGGCTTCGTGCCTCGGCTGCCGCGGGCCGACGACTCCGCCGGTCTCGCCACACTGCTGCCGCTGATCGCCATGATCGGCACCACCTTCTCGGTGGCAGGCGCGTTCTATCAATCGTACCTGGTCCGCGAGAAAGGGCTGACGGTGGATGAAGCCAACGAGAGCCTGATCGACAGCATTGCCGGCATCAGCGTCCTGGGCGTGGTGAGCCTGATGATCATGGTCACCAGCGCCGCGGTGCTGCATGGCAAGGTCGCAGCGAGCGAGCTGAACAGCGCCGCCGACGTCGCCCAGCAGTTGAAGCCGCTGTTCGGACGAGGAGCGGAGATACTGTTTTGTTTGGGCATCTTCGCCGGCGCGTTCAGCTCGTTCTTGGTGAACGCCATGATCGGCGGGGCGATGCTCGCAGACGGCCTCGGCCTGGGTGGCAAGATGGACGACCGCTGGCCGCGAATCTTTACGGTCTGCGCCTTGCTGGCCGGCATGGTGGTGGCGCTCGTGGTGACCCTCTCCGGCCAGAAGCCGGTGGCGCAGATCATGGTCGCACAATCGATCGTGGTGCTCGGTTTTCCGCTCATGGCGGCTGCGATGGTCTATCTGGGTCTGTGCCGCGGCGCCGACGGCCACCGGGCCGCGCCCGTTTGGCTGGTCGCGGTGGGAGCGGTCGGCATGATCGTCACGCTGCTAGTCGCGGTTGATCTAAGCCGCAAGCTCTACACCAGGCTCGTCCCGCCGCCGACGGTCGAAACGGACGCAGGCATTTCCGATGCAAGGGGCGAAGTCGCCGCAAAGTAAGACGGGCCTCCGAGCCAGGGTTTTAAGGGTGCGCCAGGGCAGTTGGAACAGGAGGAAACAGAGCAACTTTCCCTCAGTTCTCTCCGTTCCCTCCTATTCCAACAAGTCGTGTCGCACGATGCTACGACCCTTAAAGCCCTGGGCCTCCGAGCCTGTCTGCGAGGAGCATTGCTCCGAGTAGGACGGTCAAATCCGAAATATACTATCTTCGTACTTCGTCATTCCTTCGTCATTCGGACTTCGACATTCGTCATTAACTCGCTCCCCATCTCGCATCCGATGACCGCCCCGTGTACAACATAGCTGCCATGTCGCGCGACCGATTACCCG
>JBGTJT010000744.1:0-10425 GCA_041744995.1 Pirellulales bacterium
TGGGGCGCCGGCGTCGGACGGCTCGTCCTTGACGGCACTCTCAGCATCCGGCAGCGGCGAGTAGGCCGTTTCGGAAATGTCCGCCGCGCCCGGCGCAGGCCGTGGCACCCGCGTCAAGGCCCGCTCCATCGATTCCAGCCGCCGACCCACCATCAGCGCGTTGGCGAACCGTTCGGCGGGTTCCTTGGCGAGCAGTTGCATGATGATCGAATCGAATTCCTGGGGCGTGTCGTGCGCGAAGCGGCGAACCGATTCCGGTTCGGCGTACCGCTGCTTGTGCAGCATCTCGAGCATCGACTTGGCCTTGAACGGCGGCCGGCCGGCCAGCAAGGCGTACAGCACGCAGCCGAGGCTGTATAGATCGCAGTGGTGAGTCACGCGGCGGCCGTCGGCCTGCTCCGGCGCCATGTATTCGGCCGTGCCGATCACGCCCCCTTCGCTCGTCAGGCTCATATTCCCGAACAGCCGCGCAATGCCGAAGTCGGACAACTTGACTTCGTTCTCGCGGGTCACCAGCAGGTTGGCGGGCTTGATGTCGCGATGCACGATGCCGTGATCGTGCGCCAACTTCAACGCCCGGCAGAGCATGATGCCGATTTGGGCCACTTCGCGCCAGTTGAAGCGGCGTCCGGCGCGGAGTTCGTCTTCTAGCGTCGGACCGTCGATGAGTTCCATGGCGTAGAACAAATAATCGTCTTGCCGGCCATAGCCGAACAACTTGACGATGTTGGGATGTTCCAATTGCTTGAGCGACTCGATCTCCGCCTCGAACCGCTCGCGAAAGCCTTCCCGCTCGGCCAAGGCGGGAGAGAGCACCTTGACGGCGGCCTGCTTGCCGGTTTCGACCTCGATGGCGGCAAACACGGTCCCCATCCCGCCGCGGCCGATCTGGCGGCCGATTCTGTACGGTCCAAGCCGCTTGAACTCCATGTGGAAATCCGAAAAGAGTACCGGTCCTGCTCCGCCGCATTGCTCCTAGGATGTTATCATTGAACGAACCACCAAGGCAATCAAGTAGCGTAAACCGCAAGCCTCAAGCCTCCAGCCTCCAGCCTCCCCATGTTCGGCCTCCTCAATATCAACAAGCCGCCCGGCTGCACCTCGCGCGACGTGGTCAATCGGGTACAGCGATTGGTTCGCGATCTGGGGCATGGCCGCCGCCTTAAGCTGGGCCACGCCGGCACGCTCGATCCATTGGCCACCGGCGTGTTGGTGGTCTGCGTGGGGCCGGCCACCCGCCTGATCTCGCATGTGCAGCAGATGCCCAAGCAGTACGTCGGCACGTTTTTGCTAGGTCGGCAGAGCGACAGTTACGACGTCGAGACCCCCTGTCGATTGCTCGACGACGCGCCCCAGCCGACGCTGGCCGACCTCAACGCCAAGCTGCCGGGCTTTCTCGGTGTGATTGAGCAGACGCCCCCGGCCTATTCCGCGGTGAAGATCGCCGGCCGCCGCGCCTACGATCTGGCCCGGCAGGGGAAAACGGTGGAGATCACGCCGCGCCCCGTAACGATCCATTCACTGGAGATAACGCGCTACGACTATCCGGAACTGGAACTGTCGATACGCTGCGGCTCGGGCACCTACGTCCGCTCAATGGGTCACGACCTGGCGGTGGCGAGCGGAACAGATGCTGTGATGGCCGCACTGACGCGCACCGCGATCGGAACGTTCACACTGGACGAGGCGGCCTCGCCGGAGCAGCTCACCATGGAGAATCTCGCGGGACAGTTGCTGCCCGCCGTCCGAGCGGTCGCGCACCTGCCGCAAGTAGTGCTCTCGGATACAGAAGTCGTGGAGATCCGGCAAGGCAAACGAATCGACCGCGGTTCACAGGCAGCCGACTGCGAAATTGCGGCGGTCGAGGCAACCGGCGAACTGGTCGCTCTGCTGGAAAGCCGCGGCCGCTGGCTGGTGCCGAAGACCGTTTTCATGCCGCCTCAAGCACCCTGTTGATCGACGGAGACACCGAGGAATGTGTGCTTGTCCGCAGATGGCGCAGATGCTCGCAGATAGTGTCTGAAGTTCCACTTCCTATGTTGCAAACGCCTGGAAATTGTGGCGATTTTTATTCGACGCGGGTCTTTCCGGTCGGTTATAATGAGCAGCTTAGAAAGTAGTTCCCGCCGATTGCCCGCGACCTGAGCTATCATTACCGTGGGCGAACAAGCCGCTAAAAAACCATCCCTCCACATCTTCTTCACGGAATTGACCTCTTATGCCAAGCATTCTTACCCGGTCTCGGTTTGCAGCGCCCTGTTTTCTGACTGTTGCCCTTTGTCTCGCGCTGCCGGCGTTTGCCGCCGACGGGACGCAGTTGCCCGCCATCCAGCCGACCAACGAGCGGGCAGTCGAGCAAGCCGACCCCGCGAAAGCGGAGACGAGCACCCCCAAGTTCACAGCCGGCCCTCAGGCGAATTGGATCTGGGACGCCGCCGGCGGCGAGTCGTGCCAACTGCAGCGGACATTCCCTGGCGGGGCCAAGTCGGCGCATCTGATTGCGACTTGCGACAACCGGATGAAGTTGTTTCTCAACGACAAGCAAATCGCGACCAGCAGTGAATGGCAGGCGCCCGTGGTGCTCGACGTCTCCGACAAGCTGCTGCCGGGCGACAATCGGCTTCGTGTGGAGGCGGCCAACGACGGCGGCGTGAAGGCATTTGCCCTGAAGTTGATCCTCACCACGGCCGACGGCAAACAACAGTACGTCGTAACCGACGACAGTTGGCAGTCGGTTCCCGCCGACGCGAAGCAAGCGGGCCAGTCGGCCCAGGTGCTTGCCAAAATGGGCGATGCGCCTTGGGGGAATGTGTTCACCGATTCCGTCGCGCCCACGGCCACAGCGGGCGCCCGCGGCGCCTTCAACGTGTTGCCCGGTTTTCAGGTCGAACTGCTCTACACGGTGCCCAAGAACAGCCAGGGGTCGTGGGTTGCCATTGCTTTCGACGATCGCGGCCGGCTGATCGCCAGCGATCAAGGCGGACAGGGCCTGTACCGCATTACGCCCGCGCCGATCGGCAGCGACAAGCCGACCCAGGTGGAAAAGCTAAACGTCAAGATGACCGGTTGCCAGGGCATGTTGCACGCCTTTGGCAAGTTGTATTGCTCGGTCAACGGCGGCCCGGGCAGCGGCTTCTATATCCTGGAAGACACCACCGGCGACGACCAATATGACAAGGTCACCAAGGTCAAGGAGTTTCGCGGCGGCGGCGAGCACGGGCCGCACGCCGTGCGGCTCAGCCCCGACGGCAAGTCGATCTACGTAATCGCCGGCAATCACACCGCTCCGCCGCAGAATTTCGATCATAGCCGTGTCCCCAGAAACTGGGACGAAGACTTGCTGCTGCCGCGGCAATGGGACGCTCGCGGACATGCTCGCGGGGTGTTGGCGCCCGGCGGCTGGGTCGCCAAGACCGATCCGGAAGGCAAGACCTGGGAGATATTCAGCAGCGGCTATCGCAACCCCTACGACATGGACTTCAACGCCGACGGCGAGTTGTTCGTGTACGACGCCGACATGGAATGGGACATGGGAATGCCGTGGTATCGCCCCACGCGGGTAACGCATTCGCCCAGCGGCAGCGAATTTGGCTGGCGGAGCGGCACGGGCAAGTGGCCCGACTACTACGTCGATAGTTTGCCGGCAACCGTCGATACCGGCCCCGGCTCGCCGGTTGGCGTGACGTTTGGCTACGGCGCGAAGTTCCCGGCCAAGTACCAGAAAGCACTGTATGTGTTGGACTGGACCTTCGGCACCATGTACGCGATCCATCTGGAGCCGGACGGCGCCAGTTACCGAGGCGAGAAAGAGGAATTCCTGTCACGGACGCCGCTGCCGCTGACCGATGCGGAAATCGGCCCCGACGGGGCGCTGTACTTTACCGTCGGCGGTCGCAACACGCAGTCGGAGTTGTATCGCGTCCGCTACGTGGGGGACGAATCGACCGCGCCGGTCGACGCCAAGAATGCACAGTTCGCCGAGCAGCGGGCGCTGCGCCAGAAAATGGAGGCGCTGCATCAGCCCACCGAGGCGGAAGCGATCGACGCCATCTGGCCGCAACTCAGCCACGCCGACCGCTACATTCGCTACGCCGCTCGGGTGGCGCTGGAGCATCAGGACGTGGCCCAGTGGCAGGACCGCGCCTTGCAGGAGAAGAATCCGCAAGCGGCCATTCAGGCGATCGTGGCGCTGGCTCGTCAAGGCGACAAGCAGTTGCAGCCGACGATTCTGGAGACGCTCGGCCGGATCGACCTTGCCAAGCTCACCGAACCGCAGCGGCTCGATTTGCTGCGGGCCTATCAATTGGTGTTCATCCGCACCGGCCAGCCAGACGCCGCCACGGCGGCCAAACTGGTCAAGCGGTTCGATCCGCTTTATCCGGCGGAAAGCGACGCGGCGAATCGCGAATTGAGTCAACTGCTGGTTTATCTCAATTCGCCGACAGTGGCCAGCAAGACCTTGCAGTTGCTGGAGCGCGAAACGGAAACCTCGCCCCAGGAAATGGCCGAGTTGCTCGCCCGCAACCAAGGTTACGGCGGCACGATCGCCAAGATGCTGGCCGATCAGCCGGAAATCGAGAAGTTGCATTTGGCCTTCGTGCTCCGCAATCTGCGCTACGGTTGGACGCTGGAAGAGCGGCAGCGATATTTTGACTTCCTGGACGCCGCGGCCCGCAAGAGCGGAGGCGCCAGCTACCACGGCTTCATCGGCAACATCCGCAAGGAAGCGCTCGACAACGCCTCGCCGGCCGAACGGGCGGCGCTGGCCGACAAGTCGCCGCCACCGAAGCCGACCGAACTGCCTCAGCCAAAAGGCCCCGGCCACACCTGGACGATCGAGGAAATCGCCAGCCTCACGGCCGACGGCCTGTCGGGCCGCGATTTCGAGCAAGGCCGCCTCGCGTATGCCGCTTCGCGATGCATCGTTTGCCATCGTTTCGACGGCGTCGGCGGGGCGACCGGCCCCGACCTGACGAACGTCGCCGGCCGCTTCAGTTATCGCGACCTGGCCGAATCGCTGATCGAGCCGAGCAAAGTCATCTCCGATCAATACCGGGGCTCGATCATCGAGACCGTCGACGGCAAGATCATCACCGGCCGCCTGGCGACCGAGGACGACGACAAGCTCACCGTGCTGATCGACCCGGAGGACGCCACCAAGGTCGTCGAACTGGCCCGCGATCAGGTCGAGTCGATCGAACCGGCCCCGGTGTCACTGATGCCGGCCGATCTGGTTAACGTCCTCAACGAACAGGAACTGCTCGACCTGCTGGCCTACCTGATGTCGCGCGGCAATCCGAACGACCCAATGTTTGCCAAGTAACGCCGGGGTGGCACGGTCGCCTTGGCCCTTACCTTGCTTAAAGGCAGTAGGCCGGACCAAGCGGCGAAGGCAGGACTGCCCGCGGCGCAACGCTCAACCGCCGCGCCGTTCCGGCAGAGCCGCAAACCGAATATCGCATTGCCGGAGCGGCGCGGCGGTCGTGTCGTTTGGTAGTGGATCGCAGTTTTCGCCGCTTGTTCCGGCCTACGGCGACTTCAGGAAGGCCGGCACCGACCGCAGGTTGGTCGCGGAAGGGTGACCGACCGTGGGGAGGAAGCCTGCGAATGGGTGCCGAGCTTACTCCACTACGTCGAACCGCCTGATGCGGGGTGCGCATGTCAGGTGTTGTGGGGAGGGTCACCGGCGACGGTGGCCCTTACCCGATTCGGCGACTTAGTGCAGGGAACCGAATGGATGGGAAAGCCACTTGGAACCAGTCAAGATTGATATGAAATACGAGTCAACGACTCCGGCGAGATTACCAGCTTCGACGAGTCTGCAATTATCGTGCAGAAACCAAAACGTCTTTTCACCATCGGCAACCAAATTGTCCCCAGTGGCGGTCGTGTAAAACCACAAAGCACGGTCAAGATCGGGAACGGCGTGGGAATCAGTTATCGGGAGTGATGAAGCGTCGAACCTAAGGCTGGACAGACTATCAAACCCGCCGGCCTCAAACGCATTTCCCTCAATCGTTCCATCAACCAGTTCGTAGATGTCTTGCAACGTGGCCGGTAAATCAATGAGCGGTTTGTTGGCACTAAGGCGAAAGTCACTGAAACGTCTTGGGCCAGGCAAAAAGCCCCGGACGATTACATCCGTCTGCACGGACGGACCTAATTGGGCACGATGGAGGTGCAGTGCGCATTGATTTGTTTCAGCCATCGCCGTCAACCATTCTCTCATGCCAGCAATCCGCGATCGTCGAGCGAGCCAAGTAAAGTACTTGCGTGGGTTTCTGTAGATCGAAGCGTGATGCTCAGTCAGCAGTTCTAGGAAGGAAGACGGAACCGTCGATAGATTCGCGCCTGGTGGAAGGTGAAGCGACTCACCGCCGAGCGCATTAGACCTTAGTTCGTGCTGCTTATTTCCCACAGTCTGACTCATTTGCCGAACTTGTTATTTGATGGGATTCTCCTCAGCAAGCCCTGCTTACTGAGGAGAATCCTGGACAAGTCGATAGCCGTACACTTTCCGGCCTGTGCTTCTTCGGAGCATCGACCCGCGCGAAGTATATCCTGGGTCAAAGTTCTCAACAAGTTCCGGCCAACTGCCTTGCCATTACCCACAAATCGAGACCCCAGCCAGCTTGTCTGGCTGGTGAATGAGTTTGAACGGCTAGCTTGCAATGCCCTTGTATCCAGACCCCTGCCGCCTCGCGCGGCAGGTGAATCAGCTTTCTTCGCGGCCAAACTTGCGCTCCTGCCGGACAAGCCGGGCAGGGGGCGAGGTGTTGTCGCCTGCTGGCTAGCCGACAAACTCTCGCTCCAGCCGCACAAGGCGGCTGGGGGCGTGAGCGAAATGTGGGTAAAGGCAAGGCCAACCGCCCCGGCTGTTGGATCGACTGCGACACGCAATTCTATTCCAGCGTCGCCTTGCGGACGGCGTCGGGCCAGCGGTTGGCGCCGTCGATGAGCCAGACGTTGCGAAACAAGCCGGGGCCGCGATGCCGTTGCAGATGGAGGTGCGCACGCTCCGTTTCAGGGTGCCGACGGCCGTGGCCGGTGCCGTGCGGCAGTTCGACGTCGTCATGCACGAGTATGCCGTTGTGGAGGACGCTGATCCGTGCGTTTTCGGTCTTCTTGCTGGCGGCGTCGAAGCGGGGCGCTCGAAACAGAATATCGAACGTCTGCCAATGTTCCGGCGGGAGCGTGACGTTCACATCGGGCGCGCGGAAGGTATACAGCGCCGCATCCTCCTGCTTGCCGCCCGGATGTCCAAACGAATCGTGGATCTGCACCTCGTAGCGGTCCTGGATGTAGACGCCGCTGTTGGTGCGGCCGTCGTTGTCCCAGTAGGGAAGCAGGTACTCAACGTGCAGATAGATGTCGCCGTAGTCGTCCTTGCTGCGGGCGCCTTGTTCGAGTAGCCCCTCGTCGGTGAGAATCGCCCCCTCGCGCCATTGATCGACGTTGCCGCCGTCGAACAGCGCGACCGCCTCGGCCGATGGGCGCAGTCCCAGGGTGGGGCTGGTGCGAAAGACCCGCTTGAGTTCGCCGAGCGGCTTGTCCGCATCGCGTGCGACGGCGATCTTTCCCTGTGCGACGCGATACTGCACGCCCTGGCCGTCGTCGAAGGCGAGTGTTCCCTCTTGCAGCTTGGCAGTCAGACGGTTGGGGCGCCCAGCGGCGTCCCAGCCGTGCCCCGGCAACCCTCCCTGGTAGAGAATCAGCTCGTAGTTGCCGCCCCGTTTCGCAACCACCTGGGCGGCCAGCGTCGTCGCTGTTCCGGCCTGTTCCGCGTCCACTTCACCGACGTATTCTCCTTGCCAGTAGACGATCGAATCGGGTCCGACGTCGTCCGGCGAGACGCGCACAATCGCGTCGTCGGCCACGCCCGCGGCCGTTGCGCCCATCACGAGGAGAAAGGTGCAGCAGATCGTCGGCAAGGTGCGTGGCATGGTCAACTCGCGAGGCAAGAGGGGATGGATCGAAGCCAAGGCTTTGGCGGGAACACCGGGGGCAAGCGGCCGAATCGAGCCGGCCGGGTGTACCTTGCCAACTCTCACCATAGCACACGCCACCGGCTTTGTAAAAAAACGGCGGCTGGTGGGGAAAAAACTCGAAATCCTAGTATCCGTAGTTCCGATTGGCGACAAAGGACAGAGCTGATTGATGGCACATCGCTAGCTTTTAGCTATCAGCTTTCAGCTTTCAGCTATCAGCTTTTAGCTATCAGCGATCAGCGATCAGCGAGGAGAAGCGCGGCTCCTGGTTTCTGACGGCTGAGAGGCTGTGAAAAACTTGAATCGACGCAGGGGATCACCACAACATCAGCCGAACCGCGCTAGCGGCCGGTTTTTCGGCGCTAACCGGGGGCTAGCGCCCTCCGGCTGATGTTTGATGCCGATTTTTTCACAGCCTCTGACGGCTGATCGCTGACAGCTTGTTTCGCCACCATGGAAGTTGTCAAGTTGTTGGCAACATCGCAATTGGAACTCGTGCTTCGGAATTAGAAGATGCCCAACGCCACCAGGCTGTAGCGAACGACCACGCCGGCGGCGACGACGCTGACCATGCTCATTAGCTTGATCAGGATATTGAGGCTGGGGCCGCTGGTGTCCTTGAACGGATCGCCGACCGTGTCGCCGACCACCGCCGCCTTGTGGGCCTCGGTTCCCTTGCCGCCGTGATGGCCCGCCTCGATGTACTTCTTGGCGTTGTCCCAGCTTCCGCCGGAGTTGGCCATGAAGATCGCCAGACAGAAGCCGCAGGTCAGCGTGCCGACCAGCAGCCCCATCACGCCCGCCACGCCCAGCAGCAGTCCCACCACCAACGGCGTGAGCAGTCCCAGCAGCGACGGCAGGATCATCTCCCGCTGGGCCGCCTTGGTGCTGATGGCGACCGGCGTGGCGTAGTCGGGCACCTCGGTCCCCAACATGATCCCCTTCTTTTCCTTGAACTGGCGGCGGACCTCCTCGACCATGCCTTGGGCGGCACGGCCGACGGCCTTCATCGTCATGGCGCAGAATACGAACGTGCTCATCGCGCCGATGAACACGCCTATCAACACCTTGGGGTTCATCAGCGAGGCGTCGTAGTAGTCGGTGAATTGCACCAGTGTGGCGTCACGGCGATTGACCACCTCCATTTCGATCGGTTGCTGGTTCTCCCCCTCGGTAGGCCGATAGGTAAGCGTGCCCGCCTCGGCGTCGAGTTCCACCTCAACCGGCGCGCCCAGCGGCAAGTCGCGCCAGCGGCGGTCGCGGGCGCCGTCGAGGATCAGCCAGCCGTCATGCACCATCAACGGCTGCCCCTGGGCATTGGTTCCGGTCGTGACTTGCACGACGAACTGCGGAGATTCCTTGTAAAACCCTGCGTCGGCGCCGGCGGCGACGACGGCTTCCTCCCAATGCTGGAATCCTAGCCGCACCTCCTCGACATAGGCGGCCAACAGAGCCAGCGCGGTCAGCGCGGCCGAGCCGATGGCAAACCCCTTGCCGGTGGCGGCCGTGGTGTTGCCCAGGCTGTCCAGGGCGTCGGTCCGCTCGCGGACGATCGGATCCAGCCCGCTCATCTCGGCGTTGCCGCCGGCGTTGTCGGCGATCGGCCCGTAGGCGTCGGTCGCCAGCGTGATGCCCAGCGTACTGAGCATGCCGACCGCGGCGATGCCCACGCCGTATAGTCCCAGCGAGAAGTAGGCCGTGTCGACGAACTGCCAACCGGTGGCGAAACCGAACGAGCAGATGGTCGCAGAGGCGACGACCAGAACCGGCAGCCAGACGCTGAGCATGCCGTCGGCGATGCCGCCGATGATGATCGTGGCCGGCCCGGTAACGGCCTGATCGGAGAGTCGGCGGGTCGGCTTGAACTCGTCGCTGGTGCTATACTCGGTCCACTTGCCAATGGCCCAGCCCGCCAACAGCCCGACAATGATGCTGCCGGCCACGCCGGGCACGCCGAAGATGGCGGTTCCCGGAGCGGCGGGCATCAGCCACCACGCCAAGCCAACCGCGGCCAGCGCACCAGTCCGCAGGAGGTGTCGATACCCTTGGCCAGCGCCGCCAGCAGGTTCTTCTGCGTGGCGCCCTCCTTGGCGCGCACCAGAAAGATGCCGACGATCGACAGCAGGATGCCGATGCCGGCGATCGTCATCGGCATGAACAGCGCCCGCAACTGGGCTTCCTCGGTGGACATGCCGGCCGGGGTGAGCGCACCGCCGGCGAAAGCGGCCACGCCCAGGGCCGCGGTGGCGAGGATCGAGCCGATGTACGATTCGTACAAGTCGGCCCCCATGCCGGCCACGTCGCCGACGTTGTCTCCGACGTTGTCGGCGATCGTCGCCGGATTGCGAGGATCGTCTTCCGGAATGCCCTGCTCGACCTTGCCGACCAGGTCGGCCCCCACATCGGCCGCCTTGGTGAAGATGCCGCCGCCAGATCG
>JBGTJT010000745.1:0-4489 GCA_041744995.1 Pirellulales bacterium
CTGTTGAGCGCCGCCGCCGGCGAGTATATCCGCATCCAGGCGGTCACGCCGCCAGGCGACGTGGTCGACACAACCGGCGCAGGCGACAGTTTCTATGGCGGCTTGATCGCGGGACTGCTCAAGGGACTGAGCGTCGAACAGGCCGGCCGCATCGCGGCGGCCACCGGCGCCTGCTGTGTGACGGGCCTGGGCGCCACCGCCGGCCTCTGCGACTGGGAAGAAACCTGCCGTCTGGCAGGCGTGGCTGTTTGAACAGGTGATCGCCTTCAAGCGCAGCCTGCCATGTCACCGGGGCGCAGCAAGCACATGGCGCTACTCGGCGGCGGGCAGCCACGTTTCCCGCAGCCGCTGAAAATCCGACTCGAACTTCGCTTGCTGTTCCTCGCGGAGCACCGCGGCGATGTCTTGTTCCAGCAGATCGAGTTGCTCGTGTACTCGGGGCAAGGTTTCGCGGCGCACGGTCAGCAGTTCCTGCTGGCGGTAGGCAAGAATCCGCTCCACTTCGGCCGCTTGTTCCTCTGACAGATCGAGCCGCCGCGTGAGCACCTTCGTCGCTCGCTCGGGCATCCGCTCCGGCTCGTGGATGTGCGAGATCACTCGATTGCGAATGAAGATCGCCGCGCCGCCCGCGCCGATCACCATGCCGGAAGCCAGCATCACCAGCATCAACAGCCAAGTCAGCCACCGCCGCTGACGAGGCCGAGAACCTGTCGACTCAATAGACTTGCTTTCTAGACTCATCACAACTGAGACCCTCGTCAGACCGCTAATGGGCGCTGATGTTCGCTAATAGATATGATCATTAGGGTTCATTAGCGTCGATCAGCGGTCTCCTTTCTTTATCTCATCACCAGATCAATCGGCGACAGTAATCCCGCCAGTGGATCGTTCACCCCCTGCCACATTACGAACGCCGCGATCAGCACCGCGGCGGCCGTGGCCACTGTGGCCGAGCCGAACAGCACCCTTGCCCAGTCGACCGGTTCCACCCGTGTGACTTGCCCCGCGGCGATTCGCCGCGTGACGGCCGCCGTCACGTGGACCTCCGGCGAACGCTCGCCACGAGCCGCCCGCATCTGTTCTTCAAATTGCCGCCAAAGCTCGCTCATGTTTTCTGAACCCTGAACCCTGAAACCTGACCCCTGACTCCTACTTCGCCTGTTGCTCCAGCAAGTCCTGCATCTTCTTGCGTGCTCGATGCGCCTGCACCTTGACCATCGTACGACTCCAGCCGGTGAGTTCGGCCGTTTCGTGTACGCTCCGCTCCTCGAGATACATCAGCGTCAGCACCAGGCGATCGCGCGGCGGCAGTTGGGCCAACAGCCAATGCACCTGCTCGGCCGCTTCGAGCGCTTGCGGGGCCGCGTCGTCGTCGGCCGGTTCGGCCTGAATCTCCAGCGAATGCAGCCCGCGCTGGCGGTCTTGAGCCGCTTGCTTCCAATGCTTGTAGCCTACCCGCGTGCCGATCCGCATCAGCCAGTGCCGCAACGGGGCCTTGGCCTGATAACTAGCCAGCGAGAGATAGCCTTGCACGAACGTCTCCTGCACCAACTCCTCCAGCGTGCCGTGGTCGCGGGTAAACCGCCACAAGTGAGCGGCGACGGCCTGCTGATGCCGAGCGACGATCCGTGCATAAACGTCTCGATCGCCGTCGAGCACCGCGGCGATATCGAGCGCGTCGGCTCGCTCGGCAATCTTGGCGTCGGTGGGGTCGCTCGTTCGCGCCGCGGCCGGTTCGGTCGACACACCCAACCACCAATCTGTCCAAGTCGGCGAATGACAAGTTAAACTCACGACAGAATTCTCGCAGGCGAAGATGGTAACGGCAAGTCAAACCCCTTCTCCCTCCGGGAGAAGGTGGCTGCGGAGCAGACGGATGAGGGTGCGCTGCTAACCGGTTGTGTGCAGGCAACTACGTCGAACAGCACATCGCCCTCATCCGGCCTAAAGGCCACCTTCTCCCAGAGGGAGAAGGGTTGAACCTCACATCTCTCTCAAGCCTCAAGCCTCGAGCCTCAAGCCTCAAGGGCCTAAGTCCCGAACTTCTTCTGCAGGAACTTATCGATCGAGGCGTCGCGCTCGTTCATGAACTCTTCGACCCGCTTCACCTGTTCGTCGGTGAAGTGCGGACGCAGTTCGCTGCGGATCTTGGCCTTCAGCACGGCGGCTTCTCCGATCGTCTTGCCGAGCTGGTCGGCCGCGGCGCGGATCGCCTCTTCGTCCGGATCATCTGTGCTGGTGGCGTCTCGCAGTGCCCGCCGCTGCTCGATCCCCTTGGTCAACAGGCCGCCGATTTCGTCCTTGTGGCTCTTGAGCACTTCGCGGACCTTGGCCCGCTGCTCGTCGGTCACATCGAGTTCGCTCCGCAGCACCATCGCCCGGCCGATGTTGCCCGAGATGAGCTTGCCCAACGCCGTGTTGCGAAACTCACCCGGAGTGAATGCTGGGCCATCGTCGACAGAAGTTCCGGCGGCGACGGCGCCTACGGCCAATACCGAGGCCAACAGCCCCGCACCCAGTTTGAAAACAAGCATGGTTCGATTCCTTATGTGAATAGCAAATGGACAGAAAAACGAATCTGATTCGCGAGATCAGTCCGGCGGCCGCCTTCAATACACACTGTGCGCCGACGGCGGCGGCCGGTTACATCTCATGAAACTGCCAAACTGGCAGTTTCTAGTGAGCGTCGCATCCGCAATTCGCTCGTCGCGCCACGGATGGCAGTCCGGCTGGATCGAGCCGACTGGCGCAACTCGCTGGCCAACAATGCCTTACAGCACTTTCTCGGGTTTGGCGCGCCGCTTGCGTTCAACATCTGGCCGACGCGCTGATTGTACGCATTTTTGGCAGTCAGGCCGTCCGTGCCGGAATGGGCCAAATTCAAGCTCTCGGCGACGGCGGCGTTTCACATATCCAACTCGCTGGAAGAACAGGTAACTCGGAGGAATCGATGGCAACCGCTACCAAGACCAAGACCAAAAAGAAAACAGGCCAGAAGCTGCAACCGTTGGGAGACCGCGTGGTGGTCGAACGCGAAGCTTCTGAAGATCGCACCGCCGGCGGCATCGTGCTGCCCGACAGCGCCAAGGACAAGCCCGCCCGGGGAACCGTGATCAGCGTCGGCGAAGGCCGCCTGCTGGACGACGGCAACCGCAGTGAAATGCAGGTCAAGGTGGGCGACCGCGTGCTGTTTACCAGCTACGCCGGCGAAACCTTCAAGGTGGAAGACGTCGAACTGCTGCTGATGCGTGAAGACGACATCCTCGCCGTGATCGAATAGGTCGCGATTTTTCGGAGGGTGGCGGTTTTTCTGCTGCTGCCCTCATCCGGCCTTCGGCCACCTTCTCCCAGAGGGAGAAGGATTAATACGAAACCGAACACACTGTCATTACATAGGAGACATCTCGCATGTCGAAGATGATTGCTTTTGATCAGGAAGCCCGCGACGCGATGCGCCGCGGCGTTTCCAAGCTAGCCAAGGCCGTCAAGGTAACTCTCGGTCCCAAGGGCCGCAACGTGATCTTGCAGAAGAGCTTCGGCTCGCCGACCGTCACCAAGGACGGTGTTACCGTCGCCAAGGAAATCGAACTGGAAGACCCCTACGAAAACATGGGCGCCCAGATGGTCCGCGAAGTCGCCAGCAAGACCAGCGACGTGGCGGGCGACGGCACCACCACGGCAACCGTGCTGGCCGAGGCGATCTTCAACGAGGGCCTCAAAGCGGTCGTCGCCGGCGTCAACCCGATCCAACTGAAGCAAGGCATCGAGGCGGCCATCAAGGACATCACCGCCAAGCTGCACAGCATGTCGATCCCGATCAAGACCACCAACGAAATGGCCCAGGTCGGCGCGATCGCCTCGAACAACGATCAGGAGATCGGCAAGCTGCTGGCCGAGGCGATGGAAAAGGTCGGCAAGGACGGCGTGATCACCGTCGACGAAAGCAAGAGCCTCTCAACCGAAGTCGAATGGGTCGAAGGCATGCAGTTCGATCGCGGCTACCTGTCGCCGTACTTCGTGACCGATCCGACCACCATGGAGTGCGTGCTGGAAGACGCCTACGTGCTGGTCTTTGAGAAGAAAATCAGCAACATCAAGGATCTGGTGCCGCTGCTGGAGCAGGTGGTCAACGCCAGCAAGCCGCTGCTGATCATCGCCGAGGACGTCGACGGCGAGGCCCTGGCCACGCTGGTCATCAACCGGCTCCGCGGCACGTTCACCTGTGCGGCCGTGAAGGCCCCCGGTTACGGCGATCGCCGCAAGGCGATGATGGAAGACATTGCCGTCCTGACCGGCGGCACCGCGGTGTTCGAGGACTTGGGCATTAAGCTCGAAAGCCTCGGCATCAAGCTGGAAAGCCTCACGCTGGCCGACCTCGGCCGCGCCAAGAAGGTGATTGTCGATAAGGACAACACTACCATCATCGAAGGCTCCGGCAAGAGTAACGATATTAAAGACCGCATCACGCAACTGCGGCGCGAAATCGAAA
>JBGTJT010000746.1:0-5127 GCA_041744995.1 Pirellulales bacterium
GCCCCGACCACAAGCGGCGGCAGCACGGCCGATCTGTCTTATGCCACGGTACCTGGGACTCACGTCCCAGGCTAGGCGCTGTCGTCCCTATCGGGACTTGTTTGCCGCGATGGTTGCTCGTTTCGTGGCTGCGGCGTCTCGCCGCAGCGAAAGGCAGAGCAAAAAAACGCTGCGGCTGGAAGCCCCAGCCACTACTCTGCTTCCTCGACCAGTTTCTCAAAGTAGCCGCACTCCAGCATCTCCTGCGCTCGCACCCAGGGCGGCTGTTGGATCGGGTAGGGGGCAAGGATCGCGATGTCGTCGGCCGTTGTGTAGTCGAGTGATTCGTCCTGCGTGGCGTCGCGACTGGCGTCGCCCTGGCCGTTCGGTCCTACGCTATAGAGCATGTAGCCCTCCTCGGTCCGCTGGTATTGCAACGGTCTGTCAGCAAAGGAGTCGGCCGGAATCTCGTTGAGAAACGTCGGCGCCAGTTCGCGCAGACTCGCAGGATACGCCCCCTGGTCGGCGCGATACCGCGCTAAAGCGATCGCCGTGCGAACCACTTGCACCCGCATGTGGTTGCGCTGTTCCGCCTGCAGCGCGGCCGGCAGCGCCGGTCGTAGTAAATCGGAGAGGTGCGCCGCCATCAGTTCGCCACGGGCGCGGCTGCTGACGACGCTGGCGATCCAGCCGCCGGTGCGCTTTGCCGCCGCATTCCGCTGCTCGATCGCTGCCTCCAATTGACGCATCTCCTTGTTCCGCTCGTCGCCGGCCGGCATCTCCGCCACCGTCACGAAGCGGTTAAAGTCATCGTTGAACCATACAAACGGCACGTTCCAGTCCAGCCCGGGGAATCGGCCCTGCTTGAGTTGCTCGCGGCTGAATTCCTCGGCCACCAGGGACTGGATGACCGACAGCATCGTCAGCCGCTCGGTGCCGTCAAATTCTTCGGCCATTGGCTTCAGCGGCGCGAGTCGATCGAACTCTCTCTCGATCTGGTGAAGTTCCTCGGGCGTATATTCGCCATGATGCAGGATCGCGGCCAGCCCCAGCAGCGCATGCTCCTGCATGGCGATGGCAACCAGACTGGCGACCAACGACGGCTGTTCGGCCGTGTGTTTGCTAACCGCCAGCGCCGTGTGGATATCCTCCCACGCCGCCTGCCGGTCGCCTTCGCCTAGATGAAGCATGGCACGGATGCGCAGCGTCTTCGGAACTGAGCGCAAGGCCATTGTGTGCGGCATCGCGACAAGCAGCAAACCGGCTTTATCGTCCTCGACGATGAGCGGGAAATAGCATCGCTCCAACTGTGCGCCGGCGTGCAAGTGGGCCAGCGGCACTTGCTGTTCATCGAGCCAGGCGGCGACGGCCAGGAACTCCTCTCGCGTCCAGGGGCGTTGAGCGGCGCGCTCCTCCCAGTACGAGGTGATGTCATACGAAGTAGGAATGTCTGGCAGGGCGTCGATCTCGGCGTCGCGGCCTTGCCTTTCGAGCGCCCCGATCGCGGCCTCCTCCTGTTCCTCCAGTTTCGCGATGATCGAATCCCACTCTACATCCGAAGGAACCTGGTGAATCTCCTCCATCTCGGCGACCCGTTCCGGATGCGCTTCCGCGAAGTGCTCAAACCATTGCAGGTAAGCCGGCTCCTCCGCCGCTGGCGGCAACCCGAGCCGGCGGAGCATCTCGTCACGAACCTCGGGCCAGTCGCGAGTTTCTGGATCGAAGGTCCGCACATAGTGCCGCGCGGCGTTCTCTTCCGGGGCCAGATCCTTTGCATAGCGCTGTTCGACGGCCGCCAGATAGTCAACGCGCCCCTTAGCATCGAGTGGGCCCGTGACATAGGTGGTTTCCTTGGAGATACGTAGCGGCGGCGCAGGCCAGAAGATCGAGGCCAACAGCACGAGCACCAGCAGCGCCAGGCAACCGGCAACAACGCGGAATGGGGTGAGGTGTTTTTTCATGGGTTAGTGGCTCGTTCGTGGCCGGGGCTTCTAGCCCCGGCGAATTTGCTTTCCGTGTGGACGGTGTCTTGAGAATCGCATCTGCGATCTCATTTCCTAATCATAATCGTACTCCTACTCGTACTCGTAATCCCTGAGCCACGAACCGTTGCTGCTGGCGAGTAGGAGTACGAATAGGAGTACGAGTACGATTTAAGAATCCTTGGGCTGGAAGTCCCCCTTCACGTTTGTTGCGGCTGGAAGCCCCAGCCACTACTCCGCTTCGTCGAACTCCTCCAGCACTTCCGACTCCTCCCAACTCGGCACCGGCAGCGGCCGGGGGACCGTGAGGCCCCAGTCGTCGTGCAGGCCGTAGTCGAGCGTGTCGGTTTCGTCCTGCGTGGCGTCCAGGCCGCCATTGTCCTGCCTGTTGGGGCCGACGCTGTAGAGTTGGTAGCCTTGCTTGGTGCGGAGGTACTTGAGCGGCTGGCCTGTGAACAGATCCTGCGGCGGCTGTTCGGCGAATTCCGGCACCAGTTGCGCGAGTCTTTCGGGGTATTCGCCGTGGGCGGCCCGGTATTGGGCCAGCGCGATGGCGGCGCGGGCACAGTTGTGGCGCACCTGATAACGGTCATCCGCATTGGCGACCGATTGGACGGCCGGCAGCAGCATGGCGCACAGAATGTCGGCTACGATCTCACTGCGGGCCTGCCGACTGAATACCCCGGCCAGCCAGCGGCGGCGATTCTTGGCCACGTTGTCGATCGCTTCGAAGTGTTCGTCGGTTATCTTCGCGAGGCGGTCGCGCTCGTCGCCCGGTGGTTGGTCGGCCAGAGCCTCCATGCGGTCGTAGTGCTCATTGACTTGCCGTAGCAGCACGTTGGGGTCGACGCCCGGAATCTTCGGCAGATCGGCGCCAAAGTCCGCCAATGTCTGTTCACCGGCTGCGTGTCGGGCAATCATATCGAGCGAGAACAGCCGCTCGCCGCCGCGGAACTCCTCGGCTATCGGTTCCAGCCGCCCGATTTGATCAAACTCGGCGACCATGCGCGCAAGCTGCTCCTCGGTATATTCGCCAAAATGCAATACGTCGGCCAAGGTGAATAAGCCCATGTCGCTTACAGCGATCCCGACCAGGTTGCCGATTAGCGAGGGCTGTTCCGAAGTGTGCCGAGCCATCACGAGCATGACGCGGATGTTCTGCCAGGCCGACTCACGGTCGCCATTGCCAAGCTGCTGCATCGCCTCGGTTGACAAGCAGCGGCCCGCGCCGCGCATCGGCATCATGTAGTACAGCGAGAGCCACATCATTGCACCCGCCTCGTCGGACGCATCGGAAACCAGCGGAAAATAGCACCGCTGTTGTTCGGCACCCGCGTGGATGTGGGCCAGCGGCGTCTGTTGATCGTCCAGCCAGGCGGCCAGCAGCGGGAACACTTCGGACGTCCAGGGACGGCGCTGGGCGACGTCCTGCCAGTGGTCGACGAGTTCCGATTGGTCAGGCTCAGGCTGCGGGAAGCGCCCCGCCTGCTCGTCGTTGCTCGAAGGTTGGCGCGGTTCGCCAACTTGCCGTTGTCGGGTTTGTTCGAACAAATCTTCGTGGCGGCCAGCGAAGCTATGGGCATTCTCCAGGTACGGCGGACCGCCGGCGACCGGCAGATCGAGCCGCTCGAACACGGTCCTCCGCAGCTCGCCCTTGAGTTCCGCACCGGGCGCAAACGCCTGCACATACTCCCGCGCCGCGTTCTCCTCCGGCGGCAGGTCGGCGAAATACTTCTGCTCGAGCGCCGCCAGGTAGTCCACCCGTCCTTCGTCATCCAGCGGCCCGGTGACGTAGGTGGTCTCCGGAGAGACCACAATCGCCGGCGCGGGCCAGAAGAGGCTGACCAACGGGATGCCGATCAGCGGCACGAAGATCAGGCCCAGCAGAATCAGAACGAGCTTGGTGGTGGAGAGCTTTTGTTTCATGGCGCGTCTTCCAAGGGTTTGTTGGAGCGTGCGCCATTGTCGCCGATTGCCGCCGGGGACTCAACCGAATCTTACCCTTACTCTTACCCTGATGCAGGGATTAAGATTAGGAGGATGATTAAGATTATGAGCAAGAGAAATTATCAGTCGCGTTGGACTTTGCGGCTATTTTCTCGGGGCGGCGTGGTGCAGGGCTAGTAGGACGTAGCCGGTGACCAGGTTGGGGTCGCCTTCCAGCCAGCGGTCGGCTTCGTTTAGCCACGAGCCGTCCGGCCGCTGGCGTTCCGCCAGGGCCGCCACCAGGTCCGCCCGCCAATTGTGCTGCTGGCCGTCGGGCGTGGTGACCGAGTCGACGTCGAGGGCGTCGAGCGCCTTGGCGAAGGTGGTGTAGTAGTAGTACAGACCTTGCTGCCCCATTCCGGGATTGGAATCGACGCCGTAATTCTTCTGAATCCAGTCGAAGGCGGCCTTCACCCGCTGGTCGTCCTTGGCCACGCCGGCGTAGATCATGCTCTTCAGTCCGTTGTAGGTCATCGAACCGTAGCTGCGCAATCCGCCTTGGGCCGTCTGGCCGGCCATACTCGAACCGCCGGCGGCGATGGTGTAATAGAATCCACCGTCGGGATTCTTGGCCGACCACTTGGTCTGATTGTGTTCGGTTTCCAGATTCTGGCAGCGGGAGACGAAGATCAGCGCCTTACGCATTGCTTCGTCCTCGGGGCCGACGCCGGCGCTTTTGAGCGCTTCGATCAGAAAGCCGGTGTTGTTCAGGTCGGGCCGCTTGTGCTTGCCGTAGCCGGCGCCGCCGTAGGCCTCGTCGGAGGCGTCCAAGCCTTCGTCCTCGTCGTTCTGAATGCCCTTGATATAGTTGGTCAGCCGCTGGCAAAGCTGGTCGTAGCGGCCGTCGCGATTCGCTTCGGAGAAGGCCATCAGCCCCAGCGACGATTCGTAGTTTCTGTACAGGCTGTCGTCGGCGTACAGGCCGCCGTCGTCGCGGACGAATTTCTTCAGGTAGGCCAACGCCTTGGCGACCATCGGATCTTCCGGCGGACGCCCGTTGCGGAGCGCCGCGGTGACGAGCAGGGCGGTGATGCCGGGGCCGGCTTCGCCGCTAAAGGAGCCATCCTCGGCCTGCCCCTTGCTTTGCAAGAATCGCAGCCCGCTGTTGACCAGCCGCTCGTGCTCGGCCCGCCAATCGGGCTGTTCCGCCGCGGCGGCGGTCGAGAGCGGGGCGCAGCAG
>JBGTJT010000747.1:0-3036 GCA_041744995.1 Pirellulales bacterium
GAACCGCGCGTCGACCGGGAGCGCGCAACCGGCGGCGCGGCGTCTACGGTGGCGGCCGGGGCGACATAGGCTCGATTCGCTTGAACGCTCCCGTCGCCGAGTGTGCTGAAATAACTTTGCCAGGCTTGTGACTCGACGTAGGCCAACGCCACTTGCCGCCACGGCTCGTCGACGTCGCAACGGCTGGCCGCATCGATCTTGGCCAGCAGCACCTTTTGGGCGGCCGGTTCGAGTTCACCGTCGACTAGTAAATCAACTTGCCGCAGGTCGCCTTGCGTCAACATGCCGGGAAGTTGCGATTCAGAATTGTGCGCGTTGTTCATCTCTACCTGCCGCCCGCCCTGGGGCGAGTCCTTTCGACTTGTGCGATACTGGAAAATGCGTCTCTCGATGTGCTAGTCCGAACTGGTGACGTCCATGGTCGCCAGGCGATCTCTCAGCCGGGCGCGGGCGCGATGCAAGCGGCTCTCGACCGCGCTTTGCGTCACTCCCAGATGTGCGGCGATTTGCTTGTAACTCCAATTCTCGGTGTACTTCAACAGCAGGATCTCGGCGTCGCGGCCTTTCAATTCCTCCAGGGCCTGCCGGACCAGTGCCCGCCGCTCGTCGGCCAGCAGCCATTGCAACGGGTCCGCGTGGCGGTGATCGTGTTCGCTGGGCTGAAAACGCTCGGCGAACCGATCGACCAATTTTCTTTGCCGCCCCATCTTTCGGCGATAGAGCAGCGACTGCATGACGGCCAGCCGATATAGCCACGGGGCGACCTTACTGGCATCGTTTAAGGGCGCCGCCTGCCGAACCGCCGCCAGGGAAACCTCCTGCATTACTTCATCTACCGCGTCCGGCGAACCCACCCTGGCCAGCACGATTGTGCGCAGCCAACGGCCATGCTCGGCCAGAGCCGCCTGCCAATCGACGCGATTGCCAGCGGCGACCTTCGCCGAACTGGGTTTATTTACGCCTGTCACGCCGTGCCGACGGGGCAACTGCCCATTGTCAGCAGTCGAACCGTCCGCGCTGGCTCCCTGCGAGCCGTCGCTGCTCGATCGGCCAGGTGAGTTCTGCTCGGTCATGCACTACCAGAAGGTTGCCGGAGGGGGACGGACTCTTGCAAAGAATCCGCGAAAAAATCCACACAGGGAGCCGACTTTTGCCCGATGGCCGGCTGATCGGCATAAGTCGAGTCGCAACTGCATCTTAAGCGACATGCTGTCAGAGAGGAAGGCGCACGTCGAGCGGGTTGCTTGCAATTGATTGGTAGGGCCACGTCGATCCTGATGCCGCGGACGCTGGCAGCGTCCGCCACGTGGCTGGCAGCTTCCGCAACGGGCTGGCTACTGATTGAAGTCCTGCTCCAAGTCGTCCAGCGCCCGGAAAATCTGATCGGTCTGCAACTGGTCGTTGCCCGAGAGCGTGCTGCCGGCGGAGGGGGCGAAGAATTCCCGCAGTTCCAGCACCGCCGGCGCGATCAACAAGATCAGGGCGGCCGGGGCAAAGCAGAAGATCAGCGGCAGCACCAGTTTGACGGGCGTCTTGTTGGCCTGCAAGTTGGCCCGCTGCCGACGGCCGGTGCGGAGATGGTCCGACTGGTCCATCAGCGAACCGGTCAGGTGCGTTCCCAGTCGGTCGCCTCGGGTGAGCAGCGTGACCAGCGAGCGAAGTTCCGGCAGGTCGACGCGGCGGCTGAAATCGGCCAGTGCCGTCTGCAAGCTGCTGACGTCGGCCTGGCGGCGGACGATCCGCAGTTCCTGGGCGATGGCCGGAAAATGATTCATCCGCCGAGCCACCTGCTCCAGGCTGGCGCTGAGGCTCATGCCCCCGTCCATACACATCGCCAGCATGTCCATGGTGTCGGGCAATCCCTCGCGAATCTCTCGCAGCCGACGGCGGCGGCGGAAGAACACATACAACCGCGGCACGGTCGAAAGCACCACGGCGCAGACGACGCCCACGATCAGAATGCGAAACGTATCGCGCGAATCTCCCAGCACGGCGAGCGCGCCGGCGACCACCAGCGGCACGAACAACAGCACGAATCGCAAGGCGTAGATCGTCGTGCCGGCCGAAGGGCTGTACAGGCCGGCGCCGCGGAGCAAATCGCGGAACTCGGTTTTTTCCTTGCGCGATTCCGGCAACTGCGCGGCCAAGGCGGGAGTCAACCCGCCGAACAGGCCCTCGTCTCCGCCTAACTCGTCGTCCACTTCGGCCCGCAATCCCTCGACCCGCTGCTGGGTGCGATCGGGCCGTTTGAGCAGCTTGCGGAAGAAGATCGTCAGGCAGATGACGGCCGCCAAGCCCGACAGCAACGGCACCAGCAGCAGCGGATTGGCGCGGAGCACCTCCACCGCCTTTTCGCTAACCGGGCCAATCTCTCGCAGGAATGTTTGTATGAATTCTGGCATGGTGTTTTTCGCAAACGTGTTCGCCGAGTGGTCCGGATTGTTGAGCGTTGACTCATTCAATTTGAACAGGAGAAAACAGAGAGAACGAAGAACAGTGACTCCGTTCCCTTCCTTTCCGCTCTGTTTACTTTAAGTTGGCCCCTGGAGGAATCAGTCGACTCACCCCATCAATCAGTTTGACCTCGTAGATGTTGATTAACAAACCCTGCGGGACTTTGAGCAACGTCAAATAGTTTGGCAACTGGGCCTTGTGGATCGGCTTGATCGTCTCCTCCACCGCCTTGACCTCTACAACTAGGTATTAATTATCAGCAAACAGAGCGGGACAGAGACAACCGAGTTCTTCCTTCTCAGTTTTCTCTGTTTCCTCCTGTTCAAACCACCCTTGAAGTTGTCTTGCGATTCGGGGAAACAATTCAAAAGCGCTCCTTGCGCCGCTCCTTAATAACTGACTTTCAAGATTCTCCAGACCCATACCGCGCCGACCAGGTAGAGCACGCCGGCGGTTGCCAGCAGCGGCGGGCCGAGGCGATGCTCGACAAAGGTCCGTAGATAATCTGGTTGAATCCAAAAAATAATCGCCACGCCGGCCGCGGCGCCCAGCGCCAGCCCGATCGCCGACAGTCGTCCGCCG
>JBGTJT010000748.1:0-7126 GCA_041744995.1 Pirellulales bacterium
GGCGGCAACGACCATCGCGCCTGCCGCGCCGCGGCGAGTCGTTTCCGTGGTCCACGGCGGTGGTGGTGCTGCAGGCCGTGCTGGCCGGAGTGGGCTGGCCGGTTTGGAAGAACTATCATGCCCGCAGCAATCAGCCGTTGGCCGAGCTGCCGGAGTTTCGCTGGGAAACCGATTCTCTGGGCAAGCCATTCGACCGCCCGCGGCGCCTGCCGCCGGACAAGCCATCCATTCTGGCTGCAACCAAGGAAACACCGTTTCAGGATGCGCGGATCGCGGCGGCAAGTTTCGAACAGGACGCTCCTCTCGAACTGCTGCTGGCGTCCGACCGACCCAACGCCTGGCCCGCCGAGCGGCTGGCGGCGGGAACTTTGGTGCGACCCCAGGGGGACGGGCGTGCCACGCTGGCGGTTCCCGCCGGGGGAATCGCCGTCGACGTGTCTGAATTGGTGTTCCACAACATCGACTTTATCGCCGCGGAGGGAGGCGACCTGCTGCGGCTGTCGGCCTCCCAGGCAAAGTTCCGCGGCTGCACATTTCGCGGCGATACCTTGGAAGCAACGGCCACCACGGCGATCCGCTGGGCCGCGGCCGACGATGCAAGCTTGTCGCCGCTTCCCGGTTCGGCTCGACTGGTGTTCGAGAACTGCCACTTTCACGCCCTCGAAACGGCGCTGCTCATCGAACGGTCCGCCGACGTCGATCTGGATCTGGATAACACACTGATCACATCCTGCGAGGCGGCATTGCGTTGGCGCCGCCGGCCCTCGCCCGAGGCGACGATACGCATCCGCATGGCGCATGCCACCATCCGCGATACCGGGCGGGTGCTGGTATTTGACGACGACGCGCCATCAACAGTGGAAACCGCGGCACGGCTTGTGCTGGAAGTGAACGACGCGGTGTTCGACCTCGGAGCGGGGGGGGCGGTCGTCGAGATGCATGTCGCCGAACCGCCGCTGCGCTTCTTGCAGCAGTTCGACTGGTCGGGCGAAGGCTCGATGCTCGCCGGTGAAACGCCGTTGGTGCTGTGGAACGACGGCCAGATCGCGCGGAGCGTGAAGGAGTCGCAGTTGTCAGTCGACGGGCTGGCCCGCACCCGCATTCAATTCGTGGGCGAGAACCTGCGCGAGCCGGCCGACAGTGTCGCGTCGGACTGGTACGCCCCGCGGATCGCCGCGGCGCCGCCCGGCATCGATGGCAGCTTGCCGCCGTTTGCTACAGATTCGGCCGCTGGGCAACTTCGCCCGTAGCCGCCGCCCGCAGCAGTTCCGCCGCGATGCGTTGGCGCAGTCCAGCGGCTTGCGGATCGTCGGCGGCGGGAACTTGCCTGCGGATCTCGGCCGTGCCGTCGGCGACGGCCGCAGCCAAATGGCGAAGACTGCTCTCGAGTGCTTGCAGCAGATCGGCCTTTGCTTGTTCGGACAGGTTGGAAGTCACTAACTGGACCTCGCCGTCGGTGCGTTCGCGACGCATGGCCACGAGTTGGCCCCGTTCGGCCTTGAGCAACCGGCCGTCGAGGTAGGCCCGCCGCAGTTGATGCTGAGCATTGAACTGGTAGACCGGCTCCGCGCCAAAATAGCTGCTCAGCGAGCCGTCGCGTCGAAAGCCGACCACCACCGTCGCCGTACGATTTTCGGCATCGCGGTAGACGATCTCCGCCCGCTGCACCAGGGCCGTGGCCTCGGAAATCAGGTCTTCGCGGTCCGCCTCATGCCGGGCCATGGTGCGCCCCTCCGTGCAGTAGTCCGATTGCCGCACTCAACGCGAGCGCGGCCGTCTCGACCCGCAAGATCCGCGGCCCCAGGCCGACCGCTTGCCAACCGGCTTGCAGGGCAACTCGCAGCTCGTCGTCGGTGAAGCCTCCCTCGGGACCAATCGCCACCAGAACGGAAGACGGAACCCGATCGATCAAAGCCGTCAGCGGCGCGCCGCCGGGATCGGCGATTAGCCGAACGCTTGGATCGCCCTGCCCCACAAGTTCGTCCCACGAACAGGCTGGTTCGATCCGCATCAGCCGATTCCGTCGGCATTGTTTGCTGGCCTCGATCACGCCTCGCGCCAGCCGTTCAAGCGCTTTGTCGACCGGCTGGGCGACGCCGCGCTCGGTCTTCAGCGGAATCAGCCGGGTGACGCCCAGTTCCACCAGCTTTTCGACCAGCCACTTCTGCCGGTCCCCCTTGGGCAGAGCGCAGGCGATCGACAGCTCGAACGGCAGTTCCCGATCGACTTCGCGGCGTTCCACAATTGCCAGCGTTACGAGGCGCTTGTCGACTGCCTCGATGTGTGCGGCATATTCGGCGCCAGAGTCGTCGAACAGCACCACCCCATCGCCCGGCTGCAACCGCATCACCCGGGCGATATGGCGGGCTTCGTCGCCGCCCAGTTGGACGCGCGTGCCAGCAATCGGCGGATCGACAAAAAATCGGTTTGACATTTCGTGTTTGGTTACAGGTCTACCCTCTGGAGGAATTGCGCAGTCCAGGGCCGCCCCGTCGCGGTCGGCGGCGCTTAAGGGTCTTCCGGCAGGCGTTCCAGGTCGAGTCGATCGGCGCTGCGATCGGTGGCCGATTTCATTTTCCGCAGCCACGCCAGCGACACGTAGCGGTATTCGCCCGACTGCTCGGCTGAGTCGAAAAGTTCGTCAACCGACGCTGCGGGAAAGCCCGGAATGTAATCGAAGATGTCGAGAAAGCCGTGGTCGGTCTCCAGCATCATCAGGTGCGTGCCCCGCACAAACTCGGTCGTCACGGGGTGCAGCCGCTCGATACCCGTCTGTGGATCGATCTCGTCGCCGATCCAACAGGCGTTTACCTCTTCCAGCGCGCAAATGAGAGACTGTTCCGACTCTGCGGTACGGCGAAACACAATATCGAGGTCTTCGGTGGCGCGGACGTAGCCGTGGTAGGCCACGGCATGGCCGCCAATGATAACCAGCGGGACGTTATGCCGACGGAGTACGTCGAGCAATGGAAACGGGGCGCCACTCGCCATCGACAACCTCCGCACGACGCAGGGAAAAATTTCGCTTCAAGAAATGCTCGTAGCCGTGCTTCGATGCACGGAGCTGAGCAAACGCCGCCTGCTGCAACGCCGCGAATCGCTCCAGCCGCTGTTGCGGCGTCTCTTGCGCCGCCCGCGCCAGCAAATACCGCCGCCTCTTGGCCAGTTCGTTCTCAAGAGGGGTGTTCGAGGCAGGCATGATCTTCTCTTGCTTCAATTGACGCGCGACCCAACGGTATTGGTATGGTAGTTGTGCTCCCCCACTGGATCAAGTCGACTCCGCCGCGCTCATTCGCGTGTCGTTGGTGGCGTTGGCAATTTCCACGTTGTTACTGTTGGTTGTAATGAAGCGTCATCGACTTACGACGATAGAGCAATCATTGCGGCAAGAGTCACTAGCGAAACAAGGAGAGCAGCAATCGCAATCCAGGTCGACCATTTCTTAAATTCATTTGTCGTAGCTGTGCGTTCGATGTTTTCAACGCGGGCGGCCAAATCGGCAATCACTTTCCGAGTGGGGTCGCGCTCCGTTTCGCGGTCCTTAAGTATTCTTTCTCCAGCTCGGTAACCTGGAGTGTGTACCTTCCACTTGAGCATTTCCGCCTGGATGTCACCGTCAGACAGGGGGAGGTATTGCGCCTCGTATTCAGAAAGTGCTGCGGTGATGCCTTCTCGCTCCGTGGGCATTGCCATATCCTGATAAGGACCAAGTTATGCGTTACTTTCCGAGTATGCCAATTTCGATCGCGGTGCGTTTGACCAACTCCAATTGTACGAGAAAATCCGTCGATAGTTTGTGAGTGACTTCCGGATCCGCAACATCAAGGCGCTTGGTCACGACAGCGACAATCTCCATTGTTGGCAACCGATCAGCCTTGGGCATCGTTGAGATGACAATGTCGTAATCCCGCCAGCGATCTTCGATTAGCGAAATGAAGTCTGATCCGAGTTCATTTTCAACGGAAATCCCGTGGACCTGCTGGAACGTTCCCAAGCCCAAGTATTTCGATGCATTGACGGTTTCGCCAATTAGTTTCTCGGACGTGCCTGGATCAGACGAATAGATTCTGTAGCCGAATTGGGCCGTCCACGCGCGGAAAAGAAACAGCTCGGCAAGACGCGACGGCGTGATGTGGTCTCCGAGGATGTCCGCGTAGTGGTCGCGGTAGTTCATGAGGTAAACCTGCTCGTCGATCTTGGCGGTGGACGCGTTGATTTCGGGCGGTTTGCCAAATAGTTTGTTGAGCAGGCCCATGACTCACCATCGTAACGCATAACGACCAAGATCACCGGGTGGGCGGACCAACGCGAGTGATCACGGAAAAACCAAAAACCGCAAACGACGTGGAAAAACTCAATCGTAGCCCGCGCCAGTGCATTGCCTTGTTATGCAGATTTTACACCGACACATTTTCAGTCGCATGTTGCTCTTGTGTCGCTGCACCGATTGCGCCAACGACAATCACAACATCAGTATATAAGCGGATGACCAAAACGGGCCACGTCATTTCTTTGACCGAGCCGAGGAAAGCTACGGATTCGAGCAAAATGAATAACGTCAAGAAGATCGTGGAACCGATTTTGGGCGTCGGACAAATCATACCGCACGGAATGTTCGCAGCTATTGCAATAAGCACGCCAAAGATGACGACAAGGGGCATTGAGATCCACCACGCCATCGACTCCGCGACCAATCCGGTTATCAATTGGGCAGTTGCGACGAGGACCGCGGCTGCCGGTAGGAACGCAATCCATCGTAGAATGATCATGGGATTGTTGCAATGGCCTATCTATATCGATTGATTAATATCGCCAGTTGCCTTCATCGTCCCATCGACTCGGCGGCGGGAACAGCAGAGAGCGGAATAATGAGACTTCACGTCCGTACATAATGAAGGTGTCCCATTCAGGCGTCTGTGGCAAGCCAAAATCATGGTATGGATGGTCCTTCTTCTTGAGTTCGCCCCATGACACGGTTCCGTCAAATTGCAAGAAGACTTCGTCATCGCTTTGGTTCGGCAGTGGATGAAAGATGTATGGTCCGGCGACTGGGCGAGGAACGACATACCGCACCTTTGTGTTGACGAGGAACATTGCGCGATCAGGAACCGCTTCGTACGTGGTCACGGTTATCGTGAAAGCAAATGCGACGACACAGGTCACGACAATGGCGGCGGCAGTCGTTTTCACGTTCGTTTGGTTCATTGCGACCGCGCGATCCGTATAACGCTACGCATCAGCGGGCCGGCGCTATGTGCGTGGCTTCAAAACCGACCCAGCCGCCGGCACCGTTGTATGCGATAGTTATTCATTGTTGTAAATTCGAGGTATCTTCGCAATCATTGATGGACCATTCTCACGCATCTCTTCATCCGCGTGCTTACGGTAGTCGAACACGAATGCATCCGAACCGGATCGTTCTTCCCAGTGCTGACCCGTCCAATGGAAGCTGTATTCCCAGTGGCTGGAGCTGTTCGAATCATGGATCTCTTTGGCACCACAAACGATGATCCAAGGACCACCCGCACGAATCCCAAAGATAGAGAGTGGGTTCGATTCGTCCATAAGTGAATTACCCTTAGTGGCGGCCGTAGCAGCACGAGATTGTGAAATTTGTTGAATTTGCATTTAGTCGGACAACGAATAGCTTTTTTCGTCTCATCGCGGAGCGATGAGCGATAAAATTGCAGTTGAATCTAAACCGTGGAGTTCGCGCTGGCTCCGCCTATTGGGGATTCTAACGGGGCATGGCTGGGGTGGGCAAGCAGCGCGGGCGAGAACGTGGCGGTTGAGCGGGTCCTATTTGCAAATCTTGGAAAACTACCTGGACTTGGCGCGTCGACTTTTCCGATTAGGAAAAGGCGTCACTGTTTTTCGGCCTCGTCTTGTAGCAGGAGTTCGCCATGTATCACGCCTACTGGGGCTTGCGGCATTCGCCGTTTGCCGGTGGTCCTGCTCGCCGCGGCTTCTTCGAAAGCTCGATTCATGAAGAGGCCGTCGCCAGGCTGCTGTATCTGGTCGAGAACCGCAAGCGGTTGGGATTGCTGCTGGGTGGCTCGGGGCTGGGCAAGTCGCTCACGCTGGAACTGTTCGCCGCGCATCTGAAGGACGACGACCTGCCGGCCGCCCGGCTGAATCTGGCCGCGGTCGGCCGCGAGGAACTGCCGCTGCTGCTGGCCGAACAATTTCATCTGGCGACTTCCGAAACTACATCTCCGGCAATCGCCTGGCGGCGGCTGCTTGGCGTGCTGGCCGAAAACGTCTACCAGCATCAATCGACCACGATTCTGTTTGACGACGTCGACCAGGCCGATCCCGACGCCTTAAAGGTCGTAATGCGACTGCTGCATACCGACGCGGCGATAGCCGGCCGGCTGACCATGGTGTTGGCCTTGCGAACATCGAATCTGCGAATGCTGCCGGAGTGTCTATTGGACGCGGCAGAACTACGGATCGACCTCGAACCGTGGAGCGCGTGCGACACCGCAGGTTATTTGCACGCGGTGTTGCTGGAGGCGGGCCGGGGTGAAGCGGCCTTCGACGATCAGGCGGTAGCGCGGCTGCACGAACTGGCCGGCGGCGTGCCGCGGCGGGTGGCCCATCTGGCCGATCTCGCTTTATTGGCCGGCGCGGACCGGCAACTCAAGCAAGTCGATTCGCGGACGGTCGAAGTAGTTGCCGAAGAGCTGCAACCCGTCCTCGCTTAGGGACAGCTCAAGAACAAGTTCGGTATTTGCGGGTTCAGATTGGAACAGGAGGAAACGAAGGGAACAGAGAGGAGCATGACTCCGTTACCTCTCGTTTCCTTTGTTGACTCGGAAGTCTGTTAGTCGACTATCCCAAGATGCCAGCCACATCAATGCGCCTCAACTGTGTTTGCTGACTATTGCCTTCCATTCCAAAGAATCACCCAACGTTATGCTTAACGAAACTGGAGTCTATCGTTCAATAGGTCAGAATAGTGTGTGACCTGATACGCTCGGTGAGGATTCGCAATCGGTTGCAGGCGGTATCAAAATCGTCGAGGAGCAAACGAAGTAGACGAGAGACAACAGAGGCGATACACCCCTCCGTTCTCTTCGTTACCTCCTGTTCAATCACCGAAGTTAATTTTGAGTCATCCTTC
>JBGTJT010000749.1:0-3756 GCA_041744995.1 Pirellulales bacterium
GACCTCGCCCGCCGCGCCGCCCGGGCGGTGGGAGCGGAAATCGCCGGCGTCGACCTACTGCCCGATCGCGAAGGGCGGCTGCACGTATTGGAAGTCAACGCCGTGCCAGGCTGGCGCGCGCTGGCCAACACGCTGCAAGTAGACATCGCCCGAGAAGTGATCGACTACCTCGCCGCGTTGGTGCAACGGTAATCGCCACCCAGGGTGCGCGGCTCCGCCGCGACCCTGAGCTGGGTCGCGGAACGCCTTCGGCGTACTATGCGATTGCCGGCGCAGCCTCCTGGCGTTCGGCGGGGTACCAAGGGCCGTTGGTCGTTGCCGCGATCTCCCCGCACATCCGCCGCTTACGCCACCGCGCTGTCAAACACGCGGACTCGCTGCCAGTTGGCCTTGCATTCCTGGATGAACTGCTCGTGGGCCGGGGCGATTTGGTAGGCGTCGTGCGCCGCTTTGTTTTGGAATACCACTGTCAGGTGGACGTCGTACTCCAGGTCGTTCACGTCGCGGGCAAAGTCTTCGCTGCGGACGCCCGTGTTGAAGTAGACCACGCCCGGATGGTCGAACAGATACTTCTTGCAGGCGGCTATCAGTCGATCGCACTCCCCCCGGGAGTTGTCGGCCAATGTGAAATAGACCATGTGCGCGATGGGGGGATTGGGCTGGGCCATGGGTGATCCGGGGGTCAGGTTTCAGGGGTCAGGGTCAGGGTCAGGATTTAGGATTTAGGATTTAGGATTTAGGATTTAGGATTTTACGGTTGCATGTTGCGTTGTTCTTCGTCTTTTGGGGCGGGGGCGTGGGATTGTTTTTCTCGGCCGACGGCCGGTCCGATGATCTCTTCCACCTCGCGATCGCTCAGTTCCTCGCGACTGATCAGTTCCTCGGTCAGCTTGACCAATTTCTCGCGATTGGCCGCCAGTACCTGGTCCGCCCGCTCAGCCGCCTCCAGTAGGATGCGTTTCACTTCTTCGTCGATCACTTGGGCCGTATGGTCGCTGAAGTGCCGTTGCTCGGTGAACTCCTTGCCCAAAAACGGTTCGTCCTCGCCCGCCTGGTAGGAGACCGGCCCCAGCCGATCGCTCATGCCCCAGTGGGTGACCATCCGGCGGGCGACCTTGGTGGCGTTTTGCAGATCGTTCTCCGCGCCGGCGGAAAGTTCGTTGTAGATCAATTTTTCAGCCGATCGCCCGCCGAGAATCTGCGCCAGGTAGGCGTCCAGATCGCGCTGACCCAGGTTGAGCCGGTCTTCGTCGGGCAGCAACTGCGTCACCCCCAGCGCGCGGCCGCGGGGAATCACGGTCACCTTGTGCAGTTTGCGATTGCCGGGCAACAGCCAGGCCAACAGCGCGTGGCCCGCCTCGTGGTAGGCGGTCTTCTCCTTCTCTTCCTCGTTGAGCACCTCTTCCCGCTTGGGGCCCATCAGGATGCGGTCGCGGGCGTGTTCGAAGTCTTCCATCGAGACCGCCGTTTTATTCTGCCGCGTCGCCCACAGCGCCGCCTCGTTGACCAGGTTACGGATGTCCGCCCCCGTCAGGCCGACGGTGCCGGCGGCCAGCCGCTTCAGATCGACGTCGTCGTCCAGCGGCACGTCGCGAACATGCACGCCGAAAATCTCGATGCGACCCTTGAGCGTCGGCCGATCGACCGTCACGTGCCGGTCGAACCGCCCGGGGCGCAGCAGGGCCGGATCGAGCACGTCGGGCCGGTTGGTGGCGGCCAGCACAATCACCGACTCGTTCGGCAGGAAGCCGTCCATCTCGCTGAGAATCTGATTGAGCGTCTGCTCGCGTTCGTCGTTGCCGCCCCCCATGCCCGCGCCCCGGTGCCGGCCGACGGCGTCGACTTCGTCGATGAACAAGATCGACGGCGCGGCGTCCTTGGCGGTCTTGAACATGTCGCGGACCCGGCCGGCGCCGACGCCGACAAACATCTGAATGAACTCGCTGCCAGAGATGCTGAAGAACGGCACGCCCGCTTCGCCCGCCACGGCTCGGGCCAGCAACGTCTTGCCGGTCCCCGGCGGCCCCATCAGCAGGACGCCCTTGGGGACGCGGCCGCCCAACTTTTGGAACCGTTCGGGACTCTTGAGGAAGTCGACAATTTCCTGCAAGTCGGTCTTGACCCCTTCCAGGCCGGCGACGTCCTCGAAGGTGATTTGCTGCTTGGTGACGTCGTGCCGCTGAGCCGGGCTTTTGGTGAAGCTCGAAAGAATGCCGCCGCCCCCCATCAATTGATCCCTGGTGCGGCGGAACATAAAGAAGATCAAGCCAAACAGCAGGATCGCCACGCCCAAATTGATAAACAGCAGCATGCCGGCACCGTCGGAGGGAACGCGACTGTTGATCTTGACCCCTTGGGCAAGCAACTCCTGGTCAAGCTCGCTGGAATCGACCAGCGGGCTGAGTACGGTGACGAATTTTTTATGGAGCCGTTCGGGTTCCTTACCGTCGTCTTGGGCCGCCGCTTCGTCCGCGTCCTCTTCGACCGGCTTCAAGGGCGGATCACGAAACTCTCCCTGGATCCGCTGTCCTTCGATGGTGACCTCCGCCACGTTGTCCGCCTCGACCTGGCTGCGAAAGACGTCGTAGCGAATCTCCGAGACCGGCCCGGCGCCCCGAGCGCTGAACACCAACCCGATGGCCAGCAACAGCAAGCCGACGACCACCAGGTTGCGGATCGGCAGCCGCGGCGAGGAGGACTGCTTTGCCTCCTCGCCGGCTGGTTGCTCGGGGGCGGGAGGCTTCGACGGCGTCGGTTCGTTGGACATCGGTGGAAATCGGCCAGTGGGTGGTGCGTAACGCGGTTACGAAGCGAGCATTCTAGACCATATCGGACGCCTTGGCGACCAGCGCGCCGGCGAGCGCGGGGTCGTGCTCACCGGGCAATTCGGGCTAGAAATTTGGGCCACTGGTTGGATTGTGCTTCGGAAGTGGCTGTGGATTGCTTGGCTTGGTGCCGGGAGCCTCCATTACAACATCAGCCGTAGCGCGCCAGCGGGCGGTTATTGACGCCAACCGGAGGCTAGCGCCTTCCGGCTGATGTATGACAGCGTTCTCTGTTTCCTCGTGGTCACGCAGGTGCCCGAAGCCGCACGGCGGAGGTTCTCAAGGCAAGAGTTCGCCATCCTTGAAGCTGCGGTCGATCAGTAGCTTTCCTTCCTGGTCCCATTGCTTCTGCTCGCCGTGCAGTCGGCCGCCGCGATACTCCTCCTTGACGGCCGGTTGCCCGTTCTCGTGCCACTGCTGCTTGACGCCGTGCAACTGCCCGTTGAGAAACTCGGCCTGTTCTTTTTTCTCGCCGCTGGGATACCACACCGCCCACGCGCCGTGCAAGGTTCCCTCCTGGAAGTTCCGCTTGGCGAGGGGCTGCTTGCCGGCGTCGTCGAAGGTGACAAACTCGCCATGTCGGCGACCGGCCTGGTAGGATCGCTTCTCGATCGGCGAGCCGTCCTGCCGAAAGAGCGTCCAACTGCCGTCGAGCTGACCGTCGACGTAGTTGGGCTGCTTGGCGATCTGACCGTTCTCGTGCCAGAAGGTCCACTCGCCCTGTTCCTTGCCGTCGACGAAGGCGCCCTCCTTCCACTTCTGGCCGTCGCGGTACCATTCCACATACTCGCCGTCGTTGACCTCCGAACCGTCCGAATAGAACTTGATCCGACGCTGCCGCTTGGGGATGCCGTCGTCGTAGGTTTCGGACCGATTCTGATACTCAACGAACAGTCGCCTCGCTGTTTTCGGAACATCAAGCCGGGCGATC